>DATKFA010000141.1:0-19627 GCA_035511715.1 Candidatus Acidiferrum sp.
CCCGCGGGGCCTGCCCGGCCTTCCGCAGTACATCTTCGTTTTCTACTCGCAGGTGCTGGGCCAGACGTGGTTCGACGTAGCGCTGCTGATGTCCGTCGCCGTTGTGTTCGCGTTCGTGGCCCGCTGGGTCGCGGACGACCGCAAGGGGCGGCTAGAGGCTGCCCTCAGCGCTCCCTACTCGCGATCGGCGGTTGCGCTTGAACGCCTCGCCGCGCTTGCCTTCACCGCAGCGGCGTTCGCGGCCCTGAGCGGCCTCGCGGTGGCCTTCACATCACGGGCCATGAACCTGGCTCTGGACTCGACTCGCCTTCTCGATGCGTGCCTGCTGCTGGTTCTGTTCAGCGTTGTTCTGGGAGCCGCGGGTTCGTCGCTCAGCTCGTCACAGCCGAGAGCGGCGATGGCATTGTTCGGAGCGCTACTCCTTGCCGGCTACCTGGACGATCAGATCGGACGCCCACTCGGACTGCCGCGTTGGGTGCAGGACATCTCGCCGTTCAGGCTGGTCGGCGACCCGCTCGTGAACGCTGTCGACGGCCGCAGCGTGGCGTTGCTCCTCCTGCTCACACTCGCCCTCGCCGGAAGCTCGATACTTGCAATGCAGAGGCGCGACGTCGGCGCCTGACTTACGAAACGTAGCCAACCGCTACTCCAGGAGGTAAACTGCGTCGCCATGCCGCGATCGATGTGGAAAGGCGTGGTTTCTTTCGGGATGGTCTCCATTCCGATCCGTCTCTACAACGCGACCGAATCGACGTCCCGTGTGTCATTTCGCCAGCTGTGCCCTGACCACCACTCCCCCATCTCCTACAAGCGGTGGTGCGCGGAGGGCGACCATGAGGTGCAGTACAGCGAGATCCTTCGCGGCTACGAGGTCGGCAAGGACCGCTACGTGATCATCGACGACAAGGACCTGGACAACCTTCCGCTCCCGACGGCGCACGCGATCGACATCTCGGAGTTCGTGCCGATCGATGAGATCGAGCCGGGCCTCTACTTCGACAACGCCTACTTCATCGAGCCCGAGGAGCTGGGCAAGAAGCCGTACCAGCTGCTCCGGCAGGCACTGCAGGCCACCGGCAAGATGGCCATCGCCAAGATCGCGCTGCGCGACAAGGAACACCTCGCGGCGCTCCACCCGAACGGCAAGGGACTGCTGATGAACACCCTGCACTGGCCGGACGAGATCCGCAGCGCGGAGGGGCTGAAAGGCCTCGAGGGCGAGGTGAAGATCAACCCCAAGGAGCTCGAGATGGCCAAGGCACTCATCGAGAGCCTGGCCGACAGCTTCGACCCCAGCCGCTACAAGGACGAGTACCGCGAGGCGGTGTTGAAGGTCGTCAAGGCCAAGATGGAGGGCGAGGTCATCGAAGCGCCTGAGGCGCCGCAGCCGGCCAAGGTGATGGACCTGATGGAGGCGCTGCGGCAGTCGGTCGAGCAGGCCAAGAAGCAGCGCGCCTCGAAGGAAAAGCCCGCCGCCGACACCAGGAGACGCCGAAAAGCCTCATAGGACCCGTCGACTAAGCTGGTCGCCAGTTTGCAGGAGCCAGAACCAGGCCAGCTCCAGATAGAGCTGGAGAGCTTCCCCGGCGAGGTGCGGCCCATGCAGGCCGCGTCTGCGGAGGCGCCATTCAGCTCCCCCGAGTACCTCTTCGAGGTCAAGTGGGACGGTCTTCGGTGCGTCTTGTTTCGGGACGCCGACGGAACCATCCGGCTGAGAGATCGCGGCCTGAGCGACCTGACCGCCGACGTGCCGGAGGTGGTCGCGGCGGCCAAGCGCGTGCCGCCCGGCAGCGTCATCGACGGTGAGCTCGTGGCGACCGACGACGAGGGCCGGCCCGACTACCACCGCCTCCGCCAGCGCCTCGCCAGGGGCGCCTCGCTGCGAAACGAGATCCCGACCGCGTACCTCGCCTTCGACGCGCTCTACCTCGAGGGCCGGCCGCTGATGCGGCAGCCCGTCGTGCGCCGCCGGGCGCGTCTGGCCAGGTCGGTGGAGGCCGGTGGCCACATCTTCGTGCCCGACCACATAGAAGAGGACGGGGTCGAGCTGTTCGAGGCGTGCCTCGAGCGCGGCCTCGAAGGCGTGGTCGCGAAGCACCGGCTGAGTCCGTACGTACCAGGGCAGCGAAGTCCCTTCTGGCTCAAGGTCAAGGCCGTCAAGTCGGACGACTTCGTCGTCATCGGATGGACGGGCGACCAGCCGTTCGACGCGCTGGTCGTCGGCTACCACGAGGACGGCCGCCTGCTTCCCTGCGGAACTGTCGGCGGCGGCTACGACGACGACGCGATGCGCCACCTCCAGGCCCGGCTCGTCGAGCTGTTCACCTCTGAATCGCCGCTCGACCCTGCGCCGATCATGCTGCGACCGGTGCACTGGGTGAAGCCGGAGCTCGTCGTCTCGATTCGATATTCGGAGTGGTCGCCCGACGGGACCCTGCGGTTCCCGATCTTCAACGGCCTCCGCCCCGAGGTGCACCCCGCGGAGGCGGTGAGGCACCGCCCGCGGGTCGTGATCACGGGCCACGTGCAGCCGGGGTCCGCGGCCTACGACCTCACGCGCTTTCCGTTTTGAGCTTCGACGTAGTCACCGGCGCGTACAGCTTCACGGGCCGGTTCATCGCCCAGCGCCTCATGGCCCAGGACCGAAACATCCGGACTCTGACGAATCATCCGCAGCGCGCGGGCGCGGAGGACATCAGGGCCGAGGTCGCGCCGCTGCAGTTCGCGGACCGCGACGCGCTCGTCGAGAGCATGCGTGGAGCGGAGGTTCTCTACAACACCTACTGGGTCCGCTTCAACCACGGACGCGTGCGCTTCGGGGAGGCTGTGGCCAACACTCGCGTGTTGATGGGCGCCGCGCGCGACGCGGGAGTGCGACGCGTCGTGCACATTTCTGTGAGCAACCCGTCGGAGGATTCGCAGCTCGACTACTACGCGGGAAAGGCCCGCGCCGAGCGCGCGGTACGTGAGTCCGGTCTGTCGTGGGCGATCGTCCGGCCGACTCTGATCTTCGGGCAGGGCGACATCCTGATCAACAACATCGCGTGGATCCTGCGGCGGTCGCCGGTGTTCGGCATACCCGGCCGAGGTGATTACCGCTTGCAGCCGGTCGCGGGCGAGGACGTCGCGGAGATCGCGACGTGGGCGGCGGAGCAGGTCGACAACCTCACGGTCGACGCCGCCGGGCCGGACATCATCTACTACAGCGAGATGGTCGAGTCGATCGCCATCGCGGTCGCACGCCACCCCCGCTTCGTGTACCTGTCGCCGCGCAACGCGATGCGCGCTGTACGCGTGCTTGGCAGGATGGTCAACGACATCGTCCTCAACGAGCCCGAGCTCGAGGGGTTGATGTCAGAGCTGCTCGTGTCTTCCGAGAGGCCGCGAGGGACCCGGCGCCTGGACAACTGGCTGCTCACGCACGCCGACACGATCGGGCGGACATACGCGTCGGAGCTGGCGCGCCACTGGCGCTAGTCGAATGGGTCTTCGATCAGCTCCGCGTCGAACGTTGCGTCCGGTCGCAGAGTCAGGGCCACGACCGCGTAACGAATCGGTCCACGCCACTCCGTGAGCGCGCGGTACTCCGCCGCCGCCGACCTCAACGCCTGGCGCTTGCGCGAGCCGACCGCCTCGAGCGGCGTGCCAAAGGCGTCGCTCGTGCGCGCCTTGACCTCGACCACGAACAGCGAGCTGCCGCGCCGGCACACAAGGTCGAGCTCGCCGCGGCGTGCGCGAAAACCCGAGCCGACGACATGAAAGCCTCGCGACCTCAGCAGGTCGGCCGCAGCTCTCTCGCCCGCCCTTCCTAGCTCGAGAGCCCGGCCAGCTCGGAGACGCGAAACGGCGCCCAACTCGTCCTGTGAATCGGGCTTGGGCCGAGTCGTCGAATCGCGGCGCGATGGGACGGGGTGGCGTAACCCTTGTGGTCGGCGAAACCCCAGCCGGGGTAGAGGCGGTCGTACTCGATCATCGTCCGGTCGCGCGCGACCTTGGCCACGATGCTGGCGGCCATGATCGAGGCGCAAACCTTGTCGCCCCTCACGACGGCCATCTGCGGAAGCGGTGCATCGGGAATGTCGAACGCGTCGATGAGCAGGTACTCGGCCTTCACGCTCAAGCCCGCGACCGCTCCTGCGCTGGCCAGGATGCGGGCCTTGTAGAGACCGATCCGATCGACCTGCGTGTGGTCGACGGCGCAGACCGCGACGGCGACCGCGCGGCGCCTGATGATCGCGTCCACGTGCTCGCGATCGCCGGGCGTCATCAGCTTCGAGTCGTTCAGGCCTGGAATCCGATCACCAGTGCGCAGCACGACCGCGCCGGCGACCACGGGGCCGGCGAGCGGCCCCATCCCGACCTCGTCGACGCCGGCGACGACCTGGTAGCCCATCGCCGCGGCCTGACGCTCGAACTTCCAGAGCTTCGGACGCATCAGAGTCGAGAGTAAACGGCGCTCGGCCTGAACGCCAACGCCCTTAACAGGCTCGAGCTACAGGCTCAGGACTCGGCCGTCTCCTCCTGCTCTGTCTCCGCGCTTTCCTCGGGTTCCTCGGCTTCGCCTTCCTCGACGATCATCTGCCTGCGCTCGCGGATGCGGGCCGCGCGACCGACCTTGCCGCGCAGGTAGTAGAGCCGGCCCTGGCGCACGTCGCCGTGGCGCAGCACATCGATCTTGTCGATGCGCGGTGAGTGGACCATGAACGTCCGCTCCACGCCGACGCCGTGAGTCACCCGCCGGACCGTGAAGTTCTGGCGCAGGCCACCGCCGGTGACGCGGATGACGGTGCCCTCGAACACCTGGATGCGCTCTCGCGTGCCCTCGACGACCTTCGCGTGCACGCGCACGGTGTCGCCGGCACGCAGCGCAGGCACCTTCGGTTTCTGCTGCTCCTTCTCGAGCTGCTGGATCACATTCATCTCTTGACTCCTTGTGGAACGCGTCTCTGGGCTGCCTGCTCGCGACGCCACTGCCTGATCCGCGCGTGGTCGCCCGAGAGGAGCACGTCAGGGACTTTCATGCCTCGGTACTCGGCCGGCCGTGTGAACTGCGGCCAGCCTGTCGCTTCGTCCGCGCTGTCGGCGAAGCTGTCTTGGGCGAGGGAGCCCGGGTCGCCGACGACTCCCGGAACGAGCCTCGCCACCGCGTCGATGAGAACCATCGCGGGGATCTCACCGCCGCTCAACACATAATCGCCGATCGAAACCTCTCGCGCGCCCAGCGCGGCGCGAACGCGGTCGTCGACGCCCTCGTAACGACCGCAGACGATGATCAAACCCGGCTGCTTCGCCAGCTCGGCCGCGAGCCTCTGGTCGAGCCGTTCGCCCCAGGGCTCGGTGATGAGCACGGGGCCTGGATTCTCACGACGGATGGACTCCACGGCTTCGATCACGGGTTCGGGTTTCATCACCATCCCAGGGCCGCCGCCGAATGGAACGTCGTCGACCTGACGGTGCCGGTCGTGCGTGAAGTCACGCAGGTCGTGGGCGTGCAAAGCGATCACGCCTCGCTCCAGCGCCCGCCCGACCACGCCCTGCCCGAAGGCAGGATCGAACATTTCGGGGAAGATGGTGACGACGTCGAATCTCATCGGACGTCTTGCGCGTCCTCGACATTGAGAAGCCAGTCGGCGACCACGACCTGGCCGGCCGGCAGGTCCACGCTGACGATGGCGTCCCTGGTCGCCGGAATGAGGTGCTCGATCGACCCTTCGCGGCTGACCCAGACATCGTTGGCCGGTCGCTCCAAAACCTCTGCGATCACACCCAGTCGCTGACCCGAGCTCGTGACCGCGGCGAGCCCGACCACCTGCCGGTGGTAGAACCTTCCGGCCTCGAGCGGACGCATCTCCTCGTCCGGCACCTCGAGGTAGCGGCCACGAAACAGCTCGGCCATCGTTCGGTTGTCGATGCCGTCGAGCTTGACCACGATGCCGGGCTGGCCTTCGCGGCTCCACTCCACGTTGCGCGCGGAGCCGTCGAGCAGCAGACTCGTTCCCGGGTCGAATCGGTCCTTGAAATCTGTCAAGGGCATTACCTTGACAGCTCCGTCCAGGCCGTACGCACCCATCACCTGTCCCACCCGGATCATCCGCCTACCCCGCCGCCGTTCCGCCGGCCGCGTGGTGGCCCTGATGTCGTGATGGTCCCGTTGGCGAGGTCCACGAAGACGCGCTTGCGGTCGCGCGACGACGCGACGCGCACCAGGGTCCGGATCGCCTCGATGTTGCGGCCCGCCTTGCCGATGAATCTGCCGATGTCTTCATCGGCGAGCTTCACCTTGATGGCGACGGTTCCGCCGCCTCGCTCGTACGCCTCGACGGAGACGTCTTCCGGCTTCTCGGCCAGGGACTTCGCCACGTACTCGACGAGCGCGCGGTAATCGATGCCCGGTCCGCTCGGCATCGGGCGGTCGCGACGAAATCCGCCGCCACGATTGAAACCGCCGCGCCGAAAGTCACGCCGTGGGGGTCGGCTTCTCTGCACGTCGCTCAAGGATTCCCTCCCGCTTCAGCAGGCTGCGCGCGGCTTCGCTCGGCTGGGCGCCCTGCTGCAGCCACTTCTTCACTTTGTCCACGTCGATCTTGACCTGGACCGGCTCCGTCATCGGGTCGTAGTAACCGAGGTGTTCGATGAAGCGGCCGTCGCGCGGCGAGCGCGCGTCCGCCACCACGAGGCGGTAGAAGGGATGCTTCTTCGCCCCCATCCGCCTCAGCCTGATCTTTACCAACCTGCGCCTCCTTGTCCATAGATTCGTGGAAGTCCGGCCGGCCTTTCCTTGCGGCCGAGCGGACCAAATTGCTTCGCAAGCTTCTGCATTGCCTCTCTCGCCTTGAGCAGACGGTTGACGTCGGCCGGCTGCACGCCGCTGCCCCGCGCGATCCTGCGCTTCCGCCTGCCGTCGATCAGGTCTGGCCTCGCCCGCTCCTGGGGCGTCATGGACAGGATCATCGCCTCCATCCTCTTCATCTCTTTCTCAGGATCGGCGTCGGCCAGCTGGCCCTTCAGCGCGCCGCCGCCGGGGACCATCTCCAGCATGCCCTCTAGCGAGCCCATTCCACGCACCTGGCGGATCTGCGCCAGGAAGTCGTCGAAGCTGAGCTGGCCGGCCCGGATGTGCTTCTCGACCTCCCTCGCCTGCTCGTGGTCGAGGGTCCGCTCCGCCTTCTCGATGAGCGTGAGCACGTCGCCCATCCCGAGGATCCGGGACGCCATCCGGTCGGCGAGGAACACCTCGAGGTCCTGCGGCTTCTCGCCGGTGCCGGCAAACCTGATCTTCTGCCCCGTCGCGACCCGCAACGAGAGCGCCGCGCCTCCGCGCGGATCGCCATCCAGCTTGGTCAGGATCACGCCGTCGAGCCCGACCTGCGAGGCGAATGCTTCGCCTACCTTGACCGCCTCCTGACCCGTCATCGAGTCCGCGACCAGGAGCGTTTCGGTGACGCTGATCCGGGATTTGAGCTCCTTGAGCTCCTGCATCAGCTCGGCGTCCACGTGAAGCCGCCCGGCCGTATCGACGATCACGACGTCTGAGTTCAGCCGCGCGGCCTCACCGATCGCCTTCTCCCCGCTGGCGAACGCGACGTTCTCCCGCTCGGCGAGCGTCCTGAGCTGCTCGATGGCGGCGGGGCGGCGAAAGTCGAGCCCCACCACCAACGGCCTGTGGCCCTCGCGCCTGGCAAGCAGCGCGAGCTTGACCGCCGTCGTGGTCTTGCCCGAGCCCTGCAGCCCCACCAGCATGATCACGGTGGGCGGCTGGGATGCGTAGCGCAAGCCTTCCCGGTTGCCCCCGAGAAGCTCGACGAGCTCGTCATCGACCGCCTTGACCACGGTCTGCGGAGCCGTGAGGCCAGGTGAGAGCTCCGCCCCGGCCAGCCTCGCCCGCACCCGCTCCACGAATTCCTTGACGACCTTGAAGTTGACGTCGGCCTCGAGGAGCGCCAGGCGCACCTCGCGGAGCGCTGCGTCGACGTCCTCCGGGCGTAACACGCCCCGACCGCTGATCTTCTTCAGCGCGGCCGAGAGCCGGTCCGCCAGGGTCTCGAACATCTAGACCGTTCCCTCCAGGCGCGCGAGCTGTCGCTTCAGCGATGCGATCTCGCGCCGCCTGCGCGCGGACTCGGCGAGGAGACCCAACCGCTTCTCGTAATCCTGGAGCGCGTGGGTGGAGCGGCGGATGAGGTCGTGCACCGCCGCGCGAGACGTTCCTTCGTGCAGCGCGATCTCGGCAAGCGACCAGTCGCTTCGCAGGTAGAGGTCCATGACCTCTCGCTGGTGCTCCGTGAGGAGCGCGGCGTAGCGTTCGTAGAGGGTCAGAATCTTGCCCCGGGCCTGGAGGGTGTCAAGTGCCATCCCTTGACAGATTACCATGGTCACATGAACGAGCTCCTGGAGCAAGCGTTTGGCTATCACAAATGGGCGAACCTTCACCTGCTCGATGTGTGCGGCGCCCTACCCGAGGAGCAGCTCGAGCTGAGCTCGCCCGGGACGTACGGCACCATCGCCTCGACCTGGCAGCACCTGCTCGCAGCAGAACAGCGGTACCTGGCCCGTTTGATGGGCGAGGAGCCCGAACTCAGTGAGCGAAAGCCATTCCCTGGCATCGGTCCCTTGAGGCGCGAGGCTGAGCGAACCGGCGACGAGCTCATCGCCGCAGCAAGCGCGCTAGCGCGTGGGGAAAGCGGCGATTACACGTTCGGCGACCAACGCCTCCGCTTATCGAGATGGGTGTTCGCGGTGCAGGCTCTGCACCACGGCAATGACCACCGCACACACATCTGCACGATCCTCGGCACCCATGGCATCGAGTACGGCGACATGGATGTCTGGGCCTTCAGTCGGGCGACGGGCCACGAGACGACTCTCGGTAAGGCAGACTGAAGCACGATGTTGACGGCATTCATCCTTGTCAAGTCGTCGCGCGAAGGCCTCACCCACCTCGGTGCCGAGCTCGCCGACGTCGAGGGGGTGGCGGAGGTCTACACGGTCACCGGTGATTGGGACTTCGTCGCGATCGTCCGGGTCCGTGAGCACGACGACCTCGCCAATGTGGTCACGCAGCATCTGACTCGGCTCAAAGACATCGAGCGCACGCAGACGATGGTCGCCTTCCAGCAGTTCTCCGCCCACGACCTCGAGGCGATGTTCGGCCTCGGCCTGGAAGACAAGAAGGCCTGAGCGACTACTCCGCGGTCGCGCTCCGCGCGGCGCGAGCCGGCGCGGCGGTCCTTGGCGCAAACAGCTTGCCCAGGCCCGGAGGTGCCGCCGAAGTCAAGGGCCGCGGTGACTACGTGACCGCGACGGATCGCGAATCCGAGTCGGCGATCCTCGACGTGCTGGCGCGCGAAGCGCCTGGTGTTCCTGTGCTGGCCGAGGAGCGAGGCGGGTTGCGCGCTCAGACGATGTGGGCGGTCGATCCGCTGGACGGGACGACGAATTTCACGCGGGGTTTTCCAGTCGTTGGGATCTCAGTGGCGCTCCTCGACCACGGACGGCCGGTTGCCGGCGCGGTGCTCGCGCCTTACCTGGAGCTGGAATTCACGATGGCGCAGGGTCGGGGCGCGTTCCTGAACGGCGAGCGGCTGCCGCAGCATCGGGTCGTCGATCCATCGAGCGCAGTTGTGGCGACCGGCTTTCCGTTTCGCAACAAGCGACTGCTGCCCCGCTACCTTTCCATGTTCGGTCTCGCGCTCGGCCGCTTCGAGGATCTGCGCCGCGCGGGCGCAGCGGCGCTGGACCTCGCGTGGACGTCCTCGAGCACGTTCGACGGCTTCTTCGAGCTCGGCCTCAATACGTGGGACGTCGCCGCAGGCGCCGGGCTGGTGCTCGAGGTCGGCGGCGTCGTGACCGACTGGGCGGGCGGCGACACGTGGATCGAGACCGGCAACATCCTGGCCGCCTCACCGGCGGTGCACGAAGCGCTTCTACAGCTCGCCGCGGAGACGCCGGAAAGGTAGCTCGACCATCGAGCGCCACTGCTGGCGCATGGCCAGCGACGCCGGCACCGAGCGTCGCGTGCTGATGCGGATGGGGGTCGTCATGCAATCGATGACAGCCTTCTTGAAGTCTCCCTCGTACTCGGTCACGGCCTGCGCGATGTCGTGGATGCCGAAGTGGCAGTCGCTCGCGCCGATGGCCGCGCCGAGGCGGTCCCTGTTGGCCGCGTAAAACTCGTCCAGCTTCCTACGCCGCAATTTTCCGATCGGGACGGTGGCCACCATCTCGATTCCATCGACTGGATGGCGTTCGAGCAGCCGGCGCAGCATGCCCGGCTGGATCGAGCCGAAGTACACCGGCATGAAGGGATGCGGGACGATCGCGAGGCCGCCCTGTGCGTGAATCGCGTCGACGGTGTCCTCGATCGACATCCCACGCCTTATCGGCTTCTCCAGGAACCAGCCGAGGATGTGTGTCTGCGCGGGCGCCCGTGTGGTGACCTCCTGGCCCGCGACCACGATGACGCCGGCCTGCGCGCCGCGCGCCTGGGTCTCCTTGACCGACTCCATCGTGTCGTGGTCGGTGACGGCGATGAGTTCGAGCTTCGCGCTCCTTGCGGCCTCCACCAGCTGCGCGGGCGTGACCATCCCGTCCGACGAAAGCGTGTGGCAGTGAGGGTCTGCTCGCATCTAGTCGAAGATCGCACGGACGAAGGCGGCGGGGTCGAAGGGCGAGATGTCGTCGATCCCCTCCCCCACGCCGGCGACCTTGACGGGCACGTCGAGCTCCGCCTCGATCGGAATCACCGACCCACCCTTGGCGCTGCCGTCGAGCTTGGCGAGCGCGAGCCCGGTCATCGGGATCGCCTTGTTGAACTCGCGCGCCTGGACGAGGTTGGTTAGCCCGAGCACCGCGTCGAGCACCAGCAGCGATTCGTAAGGGGCGCCGTCGAGCGCTTTGGTCGCCACGCGACCGACCTTGGCCAGCTCCTCGAGGAGGTTGCGCTGCGTCTGGAGCCTGCCGGCGGTGTCGGCGATGACGACGTCGTTGCCGCGGCTCCGCGCGGCGTAGATGCCGTCGAAGACCACGGACGCCGGATCCGCACCGCTCGAGCCATCGAAGTGAGGCACACCGGCGCGATCTGCCCACGCGACCATCTGCTCGATGCCGGCCGCGCGGTACGTGTCGGCCGCGATCACGAGCGGCTTGCGGCCCTGCGCCTTCAGCAGGTGGGCGAGCTTGCCCGCGGTCGTCGTCTTGCCCGCGCCGTTGACGCCGAAGAACAGGACGCACGCGGGATCGCCGGAGAGAAACAGCTCGCGAGGTCCCTTTGACATCAGGTCCAGCGCGGCGGCGACGAGGGCGTCGACCGCCGCCTCTTCGCGCCGGGGCGATCCCGCGCGCACCGCCGCGACCAGCTTCTCGGCCGTCGCGGGGCCCACGTCCGCGGCGATCAGCACCTCTTCGAGCCTCTCGTAGTAATGGGGGCCCAGCGGCGGTCCCAGGGCACGCAGAGCCTGCTTCGTGCGCGCACCGACGCGGCCCCAGAGACTCTGCGTCTAGCCCGCCTGGAGAGTCGTGGCCGAACGTGCCGCGGGTTTGCGCACGTCCTCGAGCCGCACCGACACGAGGTGCGAAGACCCGCTCTCGTCGAGGTGGATTCCGTAGAGGGTCGACGCGTACGACATCGTCACGTGGTTGTGCGTGATGACGAGGAACTGGCGCTGCGCGCCCAGGCGCGCCACCATCCTTCCGAACCGGTCGACGTTGGCGTCGTCGAGCGCGGCGTCGACCTCGTCGAGGATGGTGAATGGGCTCGGGTTGACCTCGTCGAGGGCGAGCACGAGCGCGAGCGCCGCCAGGGAGCGCTCGCCAGACGACAGCAGCGTCACGTTTTGCAGGCGCTTGCGCGGCGGCTGCACCAGGATCTCGACGCCGGTGCGGGGGCCGTCGTCGCCCTCGGCGTGACGCAGCGTGGCACGGCCGCCCGGGTTCAGCTCCGAGAAGTACTCGTGGAAGTTGGCGGCGACCGCGCCGAACACGGCCTCGTAACGGGACTCCTCTTCTTCGCGGAGCTTGTTGATGAGATCTTCGAGATCCGTGCGCGCGGCGGTGATGTCCTCCAGCTGCTCGGCGAGATTCAGGTAGCGCTCCTCGAGCTCCCTGCACTCCGAGTCGGCCAACGCGTTCGTCGGGCCGATCTCCTCGATGCGCCGCTCCAGCGCTCGCATCTCCCGCTCGCGCGCCTTGCCGCCGGGTACCTCCTCGGGCGCGACGCCGTCGGGCATGCGCGAGCGGATCTCGTCCATGCGTGCCTGCAGTAGCTCCGTCTCGCGCGCGATCAGCTCGAGATTGCCGTGGAGGTTGCCCTCCCTCAATCGCGCGTCGATGCGCGCCTCCTCGAGCGATACGAGCTTGCGGGCGGACTCGGCCATCTCGGCCTCGTCCTCCGGCGCGTCCTGCTCGGCGGCGGCCAGCGTGTTGCGGGCACCGTCCGCGGCCTGACGCAGCTCCGGGACCGTGGAGCCGGCGGACTCCAGGGCCAGCTCCGCCTGGCGCAGCTGCTCGGTGCGCTCGTCGGTCGTCTGGTACAGGCGCTGCACGTCCTCATCCACCGAGGCGACCTGGCGCCGGAGCGAATCGACGCGCTCGCGCCACAGCTCGCGCTGCTGGAAGGCGGCGCGCTGGTCGGCAAGCTCGCGAATGCGGTCCTCGAGGTCGCGGTTGAGAGTCGCGGCGCGCTCCTCGGCCGCAGCGGCGGTGTCTTCCAGCTCGGCGAGCTTTGCAGCCTGATGGGTCTCCGCGTCACGCGCCGCGGCGAGAAGTCGCTCCGTCTCGCCTCTGCGCATAGCGGTGGCCGCGGTCGCACGAAGATCCGCCAGCCGCGCCCGAGCCTGGCCGGCGCCTGCGACCTGTGCGCGCAGATCGGCGCGCCGCGCCTCCAAGGCCTCGGAACCGGCGGCGTCCACGACGACCGCGCCGAGAAGCTGGCGCGCAAGCCGGTCGTAACCTTCGCGTGCCTGGACATGCTCGTAAAGCGACCCGGGCAGTGGCTCGAACGACTCGATGGGAATGGCCGCGCCCGCGTCCAGCAGCGGTCCAAGCGTGGCTTCGAGGATTGCTTCATAGCCCGGCTCCGCGACGATGACGTCGCGCAGCTTCAGGCCTTCGTGCCTGCCCAGAGCATCGATGGCGCCAAGCTCTGCCTCGAGCTGCGCCAGCGCCACCAGGTCTGCTTCAACCGCTGGAATCGCAGCGGCCGCCGCCGCGGCGGCCTCGTCCCTTGCCTGCTGCTCCTCCAGAAACTCCCTGCGCGTGCGCATCGCCGCAAGCGAGGACGACGCCGACGCAGCCGCGCGCCGGGCGTGCTCGGCCGCGCGCCTGGCGGCCTGGGCGCCGGCGGTATCAGGTTCGGGAGAGGCGGCAGGCGCCTCGATGCCCGCAGCGGTGGCCGCCGCATCGGCGAGCTCGTTGTGGAGCTGCCGGTGGAGCGCAAGCGCTGCCTCGTGTGATCCCTTGCTCTCGACCAACGAGCGCCGCGCTGCCTCGACCTGCTCCTGTCGGTTCCGGGCGCGCTCTTCGGCCAGCTGGAGGCGGTGGTCGGCCTCCGACAGCTGGAGTCGGAGCTGGCCGAGGGTCCGCTGGCGCGCGAGGCGACGGTCCTGCGCGGCCTGCATCGCGGTTCGCCCCGCCTGGAACTCGTCCTCTGTGATGCGAGCTTGCTCCCGGGCCTCGATCAACCTCCGTTCGAGCGACTGAGCCTGGGAGCTCGCCTTGCGGTGCGCGTCGCGCACCTCGCGCCATTCCTCCCAGACGATGCTGCCGCGGAGGAGCTCGAGCCGGCTCGTCGCCTCGGCTGCCTCGCGCGCGGCCGCCGCCTGGACCCTGAGGGCCTCGAGACGCGGACCGAGCTCGGACTTGAGGTCTTCGAGCCGCAGGAGGTTGGCCGCAAGGTCCTGCAGCTTCTGCCCGGCCTCCTGCCGTCGCTGCTTCACTCCGCGCACCTGCGCTGCTTCTTCGAGGAGCTGCCGGCGCTCAGCCGGGGAGCAGACGACGATGTGCTCGATGTCGTGCTGGTCGATGATCGCGTAGGAGTCGACGGTGAGGCCTGTGCTGGACAGCAGGTGGAGCAGGTCTCGCCGTCTGACCCGGGTGCCGTTGAGGAAGTAGTCGCTTTCGCTGTCGCGCTCGATCCTTCTCTTGATCGCGACCTCGTAGTAGTCGACGGGAAGTCTTCCGGCCGTGTTGTCGAAGACAAGCGTGACCTCGGCGTAGGAGGCTCGCGATCTTCGCTCGCCGCCCGCGTAGATGACCTCTTCCATCTTCTTGCCGCGGAGGTCTTTCGCCTGGCCGGAGCCGAGGACCCATTTCACGGAGTCGACGATGTTCGTCTTGCCCGAACCGTTCGGGCCGACGATGGCGGTCACTCCGCCGTCAAATTGGATCTCGGTCTGCCGGGCAAACGTCTTGAAGCCCAGCAATTGCAGGGACTTGAGGAACAAGAGTGTGCGGGGAGGGTACCAGATCGCCCCGCCCGCGCAAAAGTGGCTCGCGTCTGGCTTTCTTTGCGCAAAACCGGTCTGTCGCGGGAGCCGATCGACCGGTTGCGCGCAAAACCGGTCAATGCCGGTTACTCGATAAGTTCGCCGAACTGCCGGCTGCGCGGCTCGGGTAATGGCACCACCTCGGCCGGGGCCGGCTGCGCCAGCGCGACCGGAGCCGCCGGCTGCGCCTTCTTGCGCGGCGCCCGGCGCGAACGCGCAGGTTTCTCTGGCTTGATCGCTGACCCCGTCAGGCTCTCGAGAGCAGCCCGCGCCGCGTCCTGCTCCGCCTCCTGTTTGGAAGCCCCATGCCCCGTGCCCAGCGGCTCCGCCCCCGCAAACACCACCGACGTGTACTCGCGTTTGGCGCCGACCCTTGCGCCTTCGCTGTCATACACCGGCGTCGCACCGAACCGCTCCTGCGCGACCTGCTGCAGGCGTCCCTTGAAGTTCTCGTCCCGCACCGGTGCGGGAAGCGCGCGATATCGATTGAGGTAGTAGTGGTACGCCGCGTCGTAGCCCGCGTCGAGGAACACAGCGCCCAGCACAGCCTCGAACCCGTTCGCGAGCAAGGACTTGAGGCTGCGTCCGCCTCCCTTGGCGATTCCCTTACCTAGGTACAGGTATGCACCGAGTCCGAGCTGCTCTGCGAGCTGCGCGAGGGTGTTGGTGTTCACCATCGCCGAGCGCGTCTGGGTCAGCTCACCCTCCGTCGCGCCGGGGTGGTGCTTGTACAGGTACTCGGCCGCGATCAGCTGCAGAACGGCGTCGCCGAGGTACTCGAGCCGCTCGTTGTCGCGCGGCGACACCGAAGGGCTTTCATTGGCGAACGAGCTGTGGGTGACGGCTTCGAGCAGGAGCCCGGGGTCACGAAAGTGAATCCCGATCTTTTGCTGGAGCTGCTGCAGCGACTGAGATAGCGGCGCAGCCTGCGGTTGAGCTATGAGCCGGCCTTCTCCTGGATGTACTCCCAGGCCTGGCCGACGGTCGTGATCTTCTCCGCGTCCTCGTCGGGGATCTCGAGGCCGGTGTTCTCCTCGAACGCGTAGATCAGCTCGACGAGGTCGAGGGAGTCGGCGTTAAGGTCTTCCTGGAAGGAGGCGTCCATCGTGACCTGCTCGGGTTCGCATCCGAGGCGCTCGACGATGATGTTCTTGAAGTCCTCGAAGCTCAGCTTTTGAGTTTCCATACGCGGTCTACTGTACACGAGGCCCGAATTTGCGAGCACGCCCCGCGGTTGGGGCGGGGCTCCACGAGGCCCCGCCCCATCTCGGTCACCTACCTGTTGGCTTTGACCGCCTGTGGGGGCGCCGGCGCCATGCCCAGCTGGGTCATCAGCTGGACCTGGTCGAACATCAGGTGAGCGCTCTTGGTCAATCCGCGATCGATCTCGAACAGCTGCACGAAATCGCCTCTCACCTTCTTGCCGGTGGCCGGCACGTCACCCATCGGCGTCTTGAGGGTGCCGTTGTGCGTGCCGACGAATTGTGCTTTTACGGCGACCTTGTTGCCCTGGGCGAAGATTTCCTGCGTCTCGATCTTCGCGTCCGGGAACGCAGTGATCCAGCTCTTGTTGAACTCCTTGATCGCCTGCGGCCCTTTGGCCGTGACGCCGCCTGGCGCGGTCAGCACGGAGTCGGGCGCGGTGAGGCGCGCCGCCTCCTCCAGGTCGTGATTGCTTATCGCTTTGAGCAGGCGCTCGACGATTGCCCTGCTCTCCTGCTGTGTGGTTGCAGCGATCTCGAACAGCTCGCGCTTCGGTTCCTCTGAGGTGCGAAACTGCTTGAACGAGTCGATCAGCTGCTGCGACTTCGGCGCGAAGGCCGCGGCCGATGCCGCGTCTTCATACATCGCGATCGAGATCGCGGCTCCGCTCTGACGGTCGACGAGAAAGATCGCCGACCTCCCGCCTTGATGCGTCGCGATCGCCGGCAAGACCTTCTCTTTGTACTGTTTGACCACCTGGTCGAGGTCTGCCTGCTTGTACGTCGACCTGACAACCGCTGCGTTCATATCTCACCTCCCGTGAGAAAGAGACGGACACGGCTCCCTCCAGCTCGATTGTCCACCCTGTTCGCGAGGCCGCGTCAAGGCGGATATGCCGCCAGGCAACAAATCGTCGCTTTCCCTAAACGGCCAGCTCCTGGACCGCCTGGGGCGTACCCGCGGCCGACGCTGCGCGCCCCGGCGCGAGCTCACGCATCATGCCGGTCAGCGCTCGTTTGGGTCCCACCTCGATGAAGGTGTCGCAGCCCATGTCGACCAGTGATCCGATGCACCCCGACCACCGCACCGGAGACCGCAGCTGCATCTCCATGACGTGCGGGATGCGGTCGCCGCCCTGATGCTGGCGGCCGGTGAGGTTGGCCATCACCGGGATGCGCGGGGCCCGCCATTCGACGCGGTCGAGGGCGGCGCGCAGTCGCTCCGCGGCAGGAGCCATCAACGGTGTGTGGAACGCGGCGCTGACGTTCAGAGCGATGACTCGCTTTGCGCCCGCCACCTGCAGGCGTTGGGCCGCCACCTCGAGGCCCGTGATAGTGCCCGCGATCACGGTCTGAGTCGGCGTGTTGTAGTTCGCGGGCCAGGCATCGTTCATGCCGGCGAGGGCGACCTCCACCGCCTGGGCGTCGAGGCCGAGGACCGCGGACATCGAGCCGGCTCCCGCCGGCGCGGCCTCGGCCATCGCCTTGCCCCGTTCGACGACCGCCTTGATCACGTGTGGTTCATCGACCGCTCCACCGGCGGCGAGGGCCGCGTACTCGCCGACAGAGTGGCCGGCCGCTGCGACAGGCTCGATTCCTCTGCGGCGCAGCAGCGTCGTGAGCGCGATGCCGACGAAGCAGAGCGCGGGCTGCGCGTTCTCGGTCAGGCGGAGCTCGTCGTCGCCGGCAGTCGTCAGCAGGCGGCGCAAGGCGACGTCGGCGAAAGCCTCGCACCGATCGCAGAGCGCGGAGACTTCCTCGTCCTGGAGGAGCTCGGTTCCCATACCGGGTTGCTGCGAGCCCTGGCCGGGGAAGAGGAACGCTATGCGAGGCGCCATAAGCCCCTCCGGCGCTTCGCGCCACCTCCCCATAAATGGGGAGGACGCTTTCTAACTATTCCTTGGCCTTGAGGACTTCGCGGCCCGCGTAGTAGCCGCAGTTGCGGCAGACGGCGTGCGGCCGCTTGGGTCGCTTGCAGTTCGGACAGGGCTGGATCTGGATCAGGGCTAGCGCTAGGTGCGAGCGGCGGCGACCCTTCTTGGACTTGGATAGCTTGACCTTCGGGAGAGCCATGGCTCCGGGGATTTTACGGGAAGCGGGGCTCCCGCCACCGAGGGCCCTAGGACCCGACCGTCTGGTCTGCGGTCTCCTGCTCCGCCGGCTGGCTCGCCTGCAGGGCCTCCACCCCGCGCCGCACCGTCGCGAGCGTGCGTCCGAGGTGCGCTTCGAGCTGCTTCAGCTGCTCGAGCGCGTACCCCTCTGCGTCGCGGATGATCTGGTCGGACTTCGCCTGCGCGTCCTTGACCATCTGCGACGCGTGCCGCTCGGCACGGCGCAGCACCTCGTGCTCGGACGCTGCCTCCTCGGCGCGCTCGTTGGCGCGTGACATCGTGCGCGCGGCCTCCGCATGCGCCTCGGTCATGATGCGGTTCTGCTCCGAGACCGTCCAGTTCGCCTGCTTCATCTCGTCGGGGAGGTTGAAGCGGATCTGGTCGATGAGCTCCATGAGCTCGTCCTCGTTGAGCATGATCTGGGTCGAGAGCGGCACGTGACGCGCGTTCTGGATCAGATACTCGAAACGGTCAAGCAGCTCGTCGACCTTTATCGGAACTTCTCCTTCAACGCTCTCGCCACCGGCGGCGGGACCAGGTCAGACACCTTGCCGCCGTAGCTCGCGATGTCCTTCAAGATACTTGACGAGACGAAGATGTGCGCGAAGCCCGACATCAGGAACACGGTGTGGATGTCGGGCGCGAGCTTGCGGTTCATCAACGCCTGCTGCAGCTCGGCGTCGAAGTCTGAGTAAGCGCGCAGGCCCTTCACCAGCGTGCTCGCACCGCGTGAGCGCGCAAACTCGACGGTCAGGCCGGTGAAGCTCGCGACCTCGGCGCGGTCCCTTCCCTCCAGCGATGCACGGATGAGCTGCAGCCGCTCGTCCACCGTGAACAGCGGCTGACGCTTCTCCGGGTTCGCAGCTACGGCCACGATGAGCCTGTCGAAGATGTGCAGGGCGCGATCGACAACATCGAGATGGCCGTTGGTGAACGGATCGAAGCTGCCGGGATACACCGCGATCTTCGAGTTCGGTGCCTGGCTGCGCGCCATCAGACGGCCAGGACCGTCACCACGGTGTCGCCGTAGCGGCGCTCGCGGTCGACGCGTAGGCGTTCCAGCGTGGGCAGCTGCTGGCGCCGCGAATGCTCTGCGAGAACGGTCGCGTTATCAAGCTCACGGTCGAGCACCTTCAGCGCGCGGTCGAGAACGACGTCTTCGTAAGGCGGGTCGAGGAAAACGAAATCAGCAGACTTGATCGCGTTCGGCGAGGCCTCGAGCCAACGCACGACGTCGCCGCGTACCACGTGCGCCCTTTCCTTGAAGCCGAGGGCATCCAAGTTCTGGCGCAGGATAGCAAGACCGCGCGCCTGCTGGTCCACGAACCACACGGTGGCCGCACCGCGGGAGAGGGCTTCGATACCGATCGCACCGGAGCCCGCGAAGAGGTCGAGCACCACCGCTCCCTCGATGTCCGGACCGACGATGTTGAACAGCGCCTGCTTGACGATCCCCTGCGTGGGCCGGATGTTCTTCGGCGCCTTGAGTCGTCTTCCCCGCGCCTCGCCGCCGCTTACCCGCAGCTTGCTCACCCGAGGATCCGGATCCGTCCGTCCTCGCGCATGACGCCGATCCGCTCGCCCAGCTTGAAACGTCTTGCCTTGCCCGGTGGGATCGCGACGAGCAGGCCGCCGCTCGTCTGCGCGTCGCAGAGCATCAGCTGTTCGGTCTCGGACAGCCCACCCCACTCGACCCGGTCTTTGTAAGCAGCGCGGTTGCGCCTGCTGCCGTCCGGGAACAGGTCGCGCTCGGCAAGGTTGCCGACGCCCTTCATGAACGGGACGGAGTCGAATTCGATGTCCGCGCCGCCGCGCAGGTTGGCCAGATGGCCGA
>DATKFA010000142.1:0-2308 GCA_035511715.1 Candidatus Acidiferrum sp.
CCTCATCGAAACGACGTCGGAAGGCCTGGCGTTGACCGCGACCAACCTGGAGATCGGCATCCGCAAAGTTGTCGCTGCGGAGGTGTCCGTAGAAGGGTCGACCACCGCCCCCGCCCGCCTGCTCACCGATTTTGTAGGCACGCTGCCCGACGACGACCTCGAGATGACGCTGGACGCTCCGACGCAATCGCTCAACCTGCGGTGCGCGCGCTTTGACACCCACATCAAGTGCATCGAGGCTGAAGAGTTTCCGCCCGGTCCGCGGCCGGACGAAGGCGACCGGCTCGAGGTGGCGCTTGACGACCTTGTGAGCGCCGTCGAGCAGACTCAGATGGCGGCCTCCAGCGACGAGGCGCGGCCCGTGCTCACCGGCGTGCTGGTCCAGGTCCAGGGCGGAAGCCTCACCCTGGCCGCGACGGACGGTCACCGACTTGCGGTGCGCAAGCTGGCGGCCTCGGCGCCGAGCGAGCTCGAGGCGAGCCTCATCGTTCCGGCCCGCGCGCTTGCCGAGCTGTCCCGCGTTCTGAAGGGCGAGCCAGGCAAGGTCGAGGTGATCATCTCCAAGGCCCGCAACCAGGTGTTCTTCCGCGCCGGCAGCTCCGAGCTGACCTCGAGGCTTATCGACGGAAAGTATCCAAACTACGCACAGGTTATCCCCAGCAAGAGCTCGACCACGGTTCGAGTGCCGACGAGCGAGCTCACCCAGACCGTGCGCGCCGTTTCCCTTTTCGCACGGGACAGCGCCAACGTCATCCGTGTCAAGGCGCAGTCGGGTGCGCTGACTCTTTCGGCCACCACCAACGAGGTCGGTGACAGCAAGGCCGACATCAACGCCAACGTGGACGGCTCCGACATCCAGATCGCTTTCAATGCCCGCTACGTCCTGGACGCCCTTGGTGTGATTGGGGAGGATGAGGTCGAGCTGCTGTTCGACGGTCCCCTCAGCCCGGGGCTGATGCGACCGCCGGGCAAGGACCACTATCTGTACGTGATCATGCCTGTGCGGGTAGCAATGTCTTAGCGCGGAGGGCGATTGGTCCTCCGCAGCCTACGTCTTCGCAACCATCGCAACTACTCGCAGCTCGACCTGAGGCCCGGGCCGGGCGTGAACGTCTTCATCGGCGCGAACGGGCAGGGCAAGACCAACCTGCTCGAGGCAGTCGCGATGCTGGCCCTCTCGTCGTCGCCCCGCGCGCGTCGCGAGTCCGAGATGGTCGGGCCAGTCGCCCCCGCGTCGCGGATCGAGGCAGAGATCCAGGCCGGCGCGATCCGGCGGGAGATAAGCATCTCGCTCGACGTCGAGGGCGAGCGGACGCGGAGGACGATCGAGGTCGATGGAGCCAGGCGCCGCGCGTTCGACCTACCGGGTCATTTTCGGGTGGCGCTCTTCTGGCCGGACGACCTGGGGTTGGTCAAGGCCGGCCCCGAGCTGCGCCGCCGCTTCCTCAACCAGATGCTCGTCCAGGTCGAGCCCGGGTACGCCCGATCACTGGCCGGCCTTCGGCGCGTCCTCGAGCAGCGCAACAGCCTGCTCAAGCGCATCGGGGCGGGCGAGGGAGGGGAAGACATGCTCGACGCCTGGGACGCCGAGCTCGTCCAGGTCAGCCGCGAAATCGTTGACGGCCGCGCCAAAGCGGTGCGCCAGCTGGAACCGGAAGCCGCACGCTGCCATGCCCGAATTGCAGCCGGGGAACGCCTCGAGGTGACCTATCTCGGCCCTCCGGAAAACTTCGCCGAAGCTGTGCATAACTCACGTCCGGAAGATCTTCGCCGGGGCTCGACAACGCTGGGTCCACACCGCGACGATCTGCGTGTTCTGCTCGAGGGCCACGATGCCCGTTCCTTCGCCTCCCAGGGTCAGCAGCGCACCGTGGTGGTGAGCCTGAAGCTAGCCGAGGCGCACCTCATCGAGTCCCGTACGGGCGAGCGGCCCGTGCTCTTGCTGGACGACGTCCTCTCGGAGCTGGACGGCGACCGGCGCGCCGCGCTCCTGGGCGAGGTTGCGGCCGGCGGCCAGGTGATCATCACCTCGGTCGAGGCCGGCCCATTTCCCCCCGAACTCATCGCCGATGCCATGGTCTGGACCGTCGCGCAGGGCAGGATCGCGGCCTGTGGATAAGCTGGGCAATATTCTGCCGCGCATCCTCCGGCGCCAGCCCGGTGGGGCGCGTCTGCTGGGCGGTCAGGTGGCGGTCGCATTTCGGGTCCTGCTCGGGCCGGACGTGGCCCGTTTGTGCGACGAGGTGGAGCTCCGGGCGGGCACTCTCCTGGTCACCACGTCCAGCCCGGCGCTCGCGCATCAGCTGAG
>DATKFA010000143.1:0-5901 GCA_035511715.1 Candidatus Acidiferrum sp.
GCCCTTGCGACCACCTTGACCCCGCGATCATGGCCGTCGAGCCCGACCTTCGCGACCACGATCCGGACCGGCTTGGTGGCGGTCGGCATCAGACGACAGCCGTTTCGGTGTAGGTGCCGAACACCTCGATGAGCGTGTGCATGATCTCGCCCTCGGTGGCGTAGGCCCGCACGGCGTCGAGGATGTAGGGCATCAGGTTGTCCGTGCCTGCCGCTGCCTTGCGAAGGCTGCTTAAGGCGTTCGTGCACTTCGCCTGGTCGCGCTTGCGGCGGACCTCGCGCACGCGCTCGGCCTGCTCGCTCTCGAGCTTGGGGTCGATCCGGAGGATCTCGATCGGCTCCTCCTCGTCGACCGTGAACTCGTTGACGCCGACCATGATCCGGCGCCGCTGCTCCAGCTCCTGCTGGTAGCGAAAGGCCGCGTCCGCGATTTCCTTCTGGAAGAACCCGGCCTCGATCGCGGGGATGACGCCGCCGATCTCTTCGATGCGCTTGAAGTACGCCTCGGCCTGGCGCTCCATCTCGTCGGTGAGCGCCTCCATGAAGTAGCTGCCGCCGAGCGGGTCGATCGTGTTGGCGACGCCCGTCTCATAAGCAAGCAGCTGCTGGGTGCGCAGCGCGATGCGTGCGGAGGCGTCTGTCGGCAGCGCGAGGACCTCATCCATCGCGTTCGTGTGCAGCGACTGCGTGCCGCCGAGCACCGCCGCGAGCGCCTCGATCGCGGTGCGTGCGATGTTGAGCTCGGGCTGCTGCGCCGTCAGCGACACGCCCGCGGTCTGGGTGTGGAAGCGAAGCTTCCACGAGCGCTCCTGCCGGGCGCCGTACCGGTCGCGCATCCAGCGTGCCCAGATCCTGCGCGCGGCCCGGAACTTTGCGATCTCCTCGAAAAAGTCGATGTGGGCGTCGAAGAAGAACGACAGCCTCGACGCGAAGTCGTCGATAGGCATGCCGCGCTCGATGCACGCGTCGACGTACGCCATCCCGTCGGCGAGGGTGAACGCGAGCTCCTGCGCCGCCGTCGATCCTGCCTCGCGGATGTGGTAGCCGGAGATGGAGATCGTGTTCCACCTCGGAACCTCTTTGGCGCAGTACTCGATCGAGTCCACCACGAGCCGCATCGACGGCTCGGGCGGAAAGATGAACTCCTTCTGAGCGATGAACTCCTTGAGGATGTCGTTCTGCAGGGTGCCCCCGAGCTGTGATGCGGGCACGCCTTGCTTCTCGGCGACTGCGATGTACATGCAGAGCAGGATCGCCGCGGGCGAGTTGATCGTCATCGACGTCGTGATGTCGCCGAGCGGGATGCCGTCGAACAGCGTCTCCATGTCGGCGAGCGAGTCGATAGCAACGCCGCAGTGCCCCACCTCGCCCCGGCTCGTCGGAGCGTCGGAGTCCTGGCCCATCAAGGTCGGCATGTCGAAGGCGACGGAGAGACCCGTCTGCCCATTGGCGAGCAGGTACTTGTAGCGGCGGTTGGTCTCCTCGGCGGTCGCGAACCCCGAGAACTGGCGCATGGTCCAGAGCCGGCCGCGGTACCCACTCGGATGAATGCCGCGCGTGTACGGGAACTGGCCCGGAAGCTCCTCGGGGCGGCCGGGAAGGTCGTCGGCGGTGTAGAGCGGCTTGAGCGGGATGCCCGAGATCGTCGAGGTCTCGAGGCTGTCGTCCCGCTGCGGACTCGCCTCGAACTCCTCGCGCCACACCTCTTTCGCGTCGCGGGCTCGAACTTTCAACTCAACTCATTATCGGATCGGCGTCCCAGGATCTCCTCCGCCGTACGGTACGGCGTGCCGTCGCTGAGCAGCCGGTCCAGGAGCGATCGGTCCTCCTCGAGCGCTCGTCGGGTTCGCTCGCGGGCCAGCTCCGCCGCCACCTCCGCCGTCTCGTCACGCAGGCGCCTGGCGGCAAGCTCCCCGGCGCGACCGCTCGACTCGAGGTGCTTGCGGTGGGCCAGGACGGCCTCCCAGAGCTGCTCCACGCCTTCGCCCCTGGTCGCGACGGTCGGGATGATCGGCGGGCGCCAGGGCGTCTTGGGGGCCAGGTTGAGCATCGTCCGCAGCTCGGCCACGACGCGGCCGTGGCCCTCGATATCCGCCTTGTTGACCACGAAGACGTCGGCGATCTCGAGGATGCCGGCCTTGATCATCTGCACGCTGTCGCCAAGGTTGGGCGTGAGCACGACGACCGTGGTGTCCGCCACGGCCGCGACCTCGAGCTCCGACTGGCCCACGCCGACCGTCTCGACGATCACCTGGTCGAAGCCGAATGCCCCGATCAGCCGGATGGCCTCGCGCGTCGCGAGCGACAGTCCGCCGAGGTGACCGCGCGCGCCCATGCTGCGGATGAAGACCTTCGCGTCGAGCGCGTGCCGCTGCATGCGGACGCGGTCGCCGAGGATGGCCCCGCCGGTGAATGGTGAGTTGGGGTCGGTGGCGAGGACGGCGACCGACTCTTTCTTCTTTCGAAGCAGGGCGACGACTGCGTCGACGAGCGTGGACTTCCCCGTGCCGGGCGCGCCCGTGAAGCCCGCGACCCCAGGCGCGCCCGCGACCTCGCGCAGGGCGTCCTCGAGCTCACGCAGGGCCGGATCGCGACGTTCGACCAGGCTGATCGCACGCGCCAGGGCGCGGACGTCCCCGGCCCGAAAACTGTCTAGAAGCTTGTCGTTACTCGCCCAACCAATGTAGGGCGAAGTCGTGGCCGATCACCACGACGAGACCGTAGGTCTGCTGACCCGCGGCCGGCGCCGGATTCGCCGGCGTCGCGTTGACGACAGGGGCGCCGAAGAAGTCCTGGAGATATTTCGCCGTTAGCGGGAACTTGCCGCCGGAGTAGTCGAGGATCTGGGTCTGCGCGACCGGCCGGTGCCCGACAGGATCGTTGAGCGCCAGCCCGGTGGGGTCGAACATCGACGTCACTCGTTGATCGAGGCCCGGGAAGTTGTTGGACCCGTTGACGAACTGCACCGGTGCCTTCTCCGAAAGCGTCTTCGGATCGATCAAGACGGATGCCAGGTACCTGTGGATCATGGTGTAGCTCTGGTCATCGGCGCACAACTGCGACGTGGACGGACCAAGTCCGCAGTCGTACGAGTCGAGCAGGTTGCCTTGCGCGGCGCCGCTGGGCGCGGTCAGCGCGACGCGGACGATCGAGCTGTCGGGCAGGTTCTTGCCCCAGTCGTAGATCGCCTTCATGTCGGTCAGCGACATGTCGGTGTGGATGTTCTTCTGGAGCGCGCTCAGCAGGGCGGGCGCCTTGGCGAAACCGTTGACGGTCGTCGCCTTCTTCTTGATCGCCTGCATGATGTCCTGCTGCCGGCGCGCGCGGCCGAAGTCCGATGACTGCTCGGGCTGGATGGCGTGTCGCGACCTCGCGATCTCGAGCGCCTGCTCTCCGTTGAGGTGCTGGCACCCAGCTTTGAAGTGGATCGGCATGTAACCGTTGTTGTAGTTCGGGTACTCGAGGTCGTCGAGGTTGGTGGTCAGGCACACGTCGACGCCGCCAAGCGCGTTGACCATGTCGCGGAACGCGACGAAGTCGATCGCGATGTAGTGGTCGAAGGTGAGACCGGTCACCTTGCTGACCTCGTGCTCGGCCGCGTAGCCGCCGCCGTTCGGCCCTGTGTACTGCGAAGCGACGCAGCAGATGATGTTCGTGTACGGGACCTCGTACGCCGCATTGATCTTCTGAGTCCAGGTGCGGCTCGGAGTGCTCTGCAGGTTCATGTGCACCACGAGATCGCGCGGGATCGACGCCATCATCACGCGATTGCTCGTCGGGTCGATCGAAACGGCCATGATCGAGTCGGTCAGGTACGGCGCGTCGTTCTCGTCGCCACCCATGCCGAGCAGCAGCACGTTGACCTGCTGGCCGTGCTGCAGCTTGTACGCGATCGTGCCAGGCTGCGGTGCAACCGCCTGCACCACCTCTCCGATCGGGTTGATGTGGTGCCCGGTCGTCGCCGTGACGAAATCGTCGAGGCGCTTGTAGGTGAGGGTCGCGCCGAGGACCACCACCAGCAGCAGGGCGGCAACGATCGCCGCCGGAAAAGATCTGGTCAGGCGGTAGGAGACGCTGTAGCGGGAACGCCTGGCCCGTTTCGGCCGCGGCCGGGACATGAGCACCGGGATTTTAACAACGTGATCTGGGAAATTTGGGTTACGGAGACGGCGTGGCTGTGGAGTTGCTGAGCGCTCCGGAGACGATCACGAAGAAAAACCAGCCCACGCTCGCGACGAATCCCACGATCCCGAGCACCAACCCGACTATCGCCAGCGTGCCGCCGCCGATCGCGCCGCCGCTGGTCGAGATCCGCTGCCGCGAGATGAATCCCATGATCGCGGCGGTCGGCCCGAGGACGATGCCGAGACACCCGATCGAGCAGACGATCGAGATGATGCCGACGACGAGCGATGCGATGGCGAGGCCGTCCGTGCGCTGCGCCGCGTAGCCGTATCCGGCCGGCGCGTAACCGGCGGGAGGTGGCGGTACGTAACCGCCGCCCGGCGGCTGCGGCGGAATGTATCCACCGCCGGGAGGAGCGGGAGGCGGTGCGTAGCCCCCACCCGGGGGCGGGGGTGGCGGCGCGTAGCCCCCGCCGGGCGGCGGAGGAGGGGGCGGTGGCGTGTAGCCCCCGCCTGGCGGCGGCGATGGCGGAGGAGGCGGGGATGGCTCATTGCCGCCCGGGGGCGGCGGCGGCACGTCCGACATCTACTCCTCCTCGTAACTACGGATGATCCAGGCCTGCATCGCGAGCGCGTAAGCGCTCGTGAAGACGACGCCGATGAAACACGCGACGCTCCCGAGCTGTCCGACCAGGCCGGCGGCGATCAGCATAAGGCCGGCGATCAACGTGTTCATGAGTGATGCGCGCATGCGGCCGTAGACCTGGCCGACGTTCAAGCCCGCCGCGATTCCGCCGCGGTCGACCGCCAGCACGATCGCCGGCATCGCGAACGTGAGGGCAAGCGCGCCCAGGGTCACCACGCTCAGCGTCACCAGCAGCAGCGCGATTCCCACGCCGACCAGAAAGACGTTGGCGTCGTGGTTGCCCTGGAAAGAGAGGATGAGGATCGCCGGCGTGTAGAACAGCAGCGCGAGCACGGCAAGGGCCAGGTAGTAGACGAGATAGACCACGAAGAGCTGGAATCCCTTGCCGAGGTAGTCGAAGTTGGCCGGCGGCAGCCGTTGCTCTCCCGCACGCAGCCGGTCCAGCGTCGCAAGCATCCATCCGAGGCCGTTGATCCCGCCGACTATTGGGATCAGGAGGATCAGCCCCATGATCGCGATCTTGCCGAGCCAGTCCGGGTCTCGAAAGGGCCAGACGAAGGCGTCGCCGATCCGGTTCATGGCGCGACTAGGTGGGCGGCGGTCCGTAGTTTGCGATCAGGAACAAGACGATCCAGGCGAGGGTCACCGTCGCCCCGGCTGCCGTCGTCACCGCGCCTATGACCCAGCCCGCGACCGCGGTGGGCCGCCCACCCAGAGTCGCCGGCGACTCCTTGATCCGCGAGATCGCGGACTTGCCGAGGAAGTAGGCGACCACCCCCACGATCATTGCCGGCAGCCCGAGCAGCAGCCCGTTCAGCAGGTCGCCGTTCGCGGTGAAGAACGCAACCAGCGCGAGCAGCCCGCCGGTCATCGTGAGGAGCAGTCCCAAGATCGCAAGCAACAGGGACAGGATCGTGCGCGCCTCGCTGCGCCCGGCCGGAGCGGGCGGCGCGGGATACATCGGCCGCTGGTAGTAAGGCGCAATCGCCTGCGGGGGCACCGGCGGTGGAGGAGGAGGCGGCGGTGGCGGTGGGGCCGGCCTCTGCGGCTCTGGGGTCAACGCAGCAGCGCCCGGGCTATGACAACCCTCTGGATCTGGTTCGTGCCTTCGTAGATCTGTGTGATCTTCGCG
>DATKFA010000144.1:0-3176 GCA_035511715.1 Candidatus Acidiferrum sp.
CTTCTTTTCGCGCGCCCGCGGCGCGGCGTTGCGCGACGCCGACCTCGTGGTCCTGATCGGCGCGCTCCTCGACTTTCGCCTCAACTTCGGCCAGCCGCCGGTCTTCGGCGAGGAGTCGCGGCTGGTCTACATCGACGTCGACGACCACCGGAAGCACCGGCCGGCGGAGGTGGGCATCTACGGCGACGTCAAGGGTGCGCTTCGGGAGTTGGCGAGCGCCGTCTCGGGCGCGCCCCGAAGCGACGCCTGGGTGGCGAAGCTGCGCGAGGCCGAGGCCGAAGGGCGAGAGAAGGACGAGGCCATGAAAAGCATCGGGAGCTCGCCCGTGCATCCGGCACGGCTCATCGCCGAGGTCGATCGCTTCGCCGGTCGCGACGCGATCATCGTCGGCGACGGTGGCGACTTCGTGTCTTTCGCAGGCAGGCTGATGGAACGCGATGAGCCCGGCCTGTGGATCGACCCAGGTCCGTTCGGCTGCCTCGGGTCCGGACCGGGTTACGCGATCGCCGCCAAGCTGGCACGCCCGGACCGTCAGGTGATCCTCCTGTCCGGCGACGGCGCCTTCGGCTTCGCGGCGATGGAGTTCGACACCATGGTCCGGCACGGCATCCAGGTCGTCTGCGTGGTCGGCAACAACGGGATCTGGGCGTTGGAGAAGCACCCGATGCTGAGCATGCTCGGGACGAGCATCGCCGCCGACCTGGGCAGCCGAACCCGCTACGACCTGGTCGTGCAGGCCCTCGGTGGCTACGGCGAGATCGTCGAGCGACCGGAAGAGATCCGGCCGGCGCTGGAGCGGGCCTTCGCATCGGGATTGCCCGCTTGCATCAACGCAATCTGCGATCCGGACGCCGAATATCCGCGATCATCAGTCCTGATGTGATGACCCCATGAGCGCGACCGAGCTTCGTCCTGTGGTTGAGGCCGATGAATGGCGCACGGCCCAGTCGCAGTTCGATGAGGCGGCCGAGCTGATCAAGCTCGAGCCGTGGCTCCGCGAGGTGCTCCGAGAGGTGCAGCGAGAGTTCACATGCCACTTCCCGGTGAAGCTCGACAACGGGCATACGCGAGTGTTCACCGGCTACCGCGTGCAGCACAACATCAACCGCGGTCCCGCCAAGGGCGGCATTCGCTACCACCCTGACGTCTCTTTGAACGAGGTCAAAGCCCTCGCCATGTGGATGACGTGGAAATGCGCGGTCGTCAACATCCCGTTCGGCGGCGCGAAGGGCGGGATCATCGTCAATCCCCGCGATCTGTCGTTGAACGAGCTGGAGCACATGACGCGGCGTTTCGCGACGGAGATCTCGATCCTCGTCGGCGCGGACCGCGACATCCCCGCGCCCGACGTGAACACCGACGGCCAGACGATGGCGTGGATCATGGACACACTGTCGATGCACCTCGGGTACTCGGTGCCCGCGTCAGTGACCGGCAAGCCGGTGGAGGTGGGTGGCTCCGCAGGACGCATCGAGGCGACTGGCCGCGGAGTGACGATCTGCGCCGTGGCCGCGCTCGAGCACCTCGGCCGAGCTCCTCATCAGACGAAGGTCGTGGTGCAGGGGTTCGGAAATGTGGGCAGCATCAGCGCCAAGCTGCTGGAAGAGGCGGGCTGCACGATCGTCGCTGTGTCTGAGGACCACGGCGGCGTCTACAACCCGCTCGGTCTGTCGATCAAGCGGTTGCTTGAATATCGCTCGCGCGAGAAGACGATCCGCGGGTTCCCGGGTGCCCAGGAGGTCGGCAACTCGGATCTCCTGACGCTCGACTGCGACCTGCTCGTGCCCGCGGCCATCGGCAACCAGCTCACCTCGCGCAACGCGCGCGAGGTCAAGGCCCAGCTGATAGTCGAGGGGGCGAACGGCCCCACGACTCCGGAGGCCGACGCCATCTTTCGCGAGCGGGGCATCTTCCTGGTGCCGGACATCCTCGCCAACGCCGGAGGCGTGACCGTCTCGTACTTCGAGTGGGTGCAGGACCTGCAGTCGTTCTTCTGGTCCGAGCACGAAGTCAACCAGAAGCTGAAGGCGATCCTCTCGCGCGCGTTCAACGAGGTGCTGAAGACCAAGGAGGAGCGCAAGCTGGACATGCGCATGGCGGCGTATGTGCAGGCGGTGTCACGCGTCGCGGGCGCGACCCGGGAGCGGGGCCTCTACCCCTAATAAAGTGCGTTTTGCGCAAAACGAGCCTATCCGAACGCGGTAATAGGTCCGTTTGGCGCAAAACGAGCCAAAAACCCTAGATCTCCCTTCTCCGGAAGCTCCAGATGCTCGCCGCCAGGACGATCGCGAACCAGACCACGACCCACCCGAGGAACTGAAGCGGCGGCGGGTCGGCGGCGGCGAAGGGGTTGGCGCGGCCGAACGTGCCGGAGTTTCGCAAGATCGCCAGGTAGGTGTCGGGCTCCATCGCGTAGATCGCCCCGCGCCACAGACCGTCCGTCGGCAGAAGGATGTGGCTGATCAGGCCGACGTTCTCGAGGGCCTGGTTCTGCAGGCCCGTGCCGATGTCACCCACGACGCCGGCGATCCACCCCATCAACCACGCGACCAGCGCGATCACGCCGGCCGTGATGCCGGAAAGGCGCGTCGAAAGCAGCAATCCCAGTGACAGCAGGACTAGGCCCTCCGCGGCGACGAACAGGGTCAGGTCGATCGGGTGCGGGGGGAGGTAACCGGTCGCCCAGTCGACGGCGATGAGCTCGAGGAACGCGGAGCCCGCCGCGTAGACGGCGACGAGCACGGCGAGGCCGAGCCACTTGCCGATCACCACCTCGCTTCGGCGCAAGGGCCGGGCAAGCATCGACAGGAGCATGCCGCTCTCGACCTCGCCCGAGATGAGCGGCCCCGCGACCACGGCCGCGCTCAGCGCGAGGACTCCGCTGAACATGAAGGTCACGACGATCAATAGCTGCGAGGAGATCAGCGCCACCTGGTCCGGCGGCAGCAAAGTTCCGTCGCTTCTCGGGATGGTCGTGATCTTGTTGAATCCCCACGCCGAAAACCCGACGACGATCAGGGTCAGCACCAGCAGCGCAAGCAGCAGCCGTCGCCGCGACGACTCCTGGACCGTAAGCCGCGCGACCACGAGGACCGGAGGCATTACTTCTCCTCGTCCTCGAGCAGCTGCAAGAACCGGTCTTCGAGCGTCTGGTTGCGCGGCGCCACCTCGTAGAC
>DATKFA010000145.1:0-2339 GCA_035511715.1 Candidatus Acidiferrum sp.
TCCTTGAAGAGCTCGGGGTAATCGCGCAGCGCGGAGTCCGTGTCGGTGAAGATGACGCCCTTCTTCGTGAGCGATTCCTGGAGCGAGTGGTAGACGACCTCGGATTCGTACTGCGCGGACACACCGGCAAGGAACTTCCGCTCCGCCTCGGGCACGCCCAGCCGGTCGTAAGTCGCCTTGATATCGGGCGGCAGCTCCTCCCAGGTCTTCGACTGCTTGTCGGTGGCCTGGAGGTAATAGAAGATGTTCTCGAAGTCGATCACGGAGAGGTCCGCGCCCCACGTCGGCATAGGCTTCTTGCGGAAGATCTCGAGCGAGCGAAGGCGCATCTTCGTCATCCACTCGGGCTCCTTCTTCATCCACGAGATCTCCTTGACGATCTCGGGGTTCAGGCCGCGCTTGGCCTTGAAGACGAAGTCCTCGGGGACGAAGAAGCCGTACTTCTCCTTGTAGTCGCCGCCGACGTCGATCTTCGGGACAGTTGCCATCAGGCGACCTCCTCTGGCGTGCGTGTTTCCTCGGCGTGACCCCACTCGGCGTAACCGGTCTTCTCCAGCCGATCCGCGACCTCCGGGCCCCCCGACAGAACGAACCTGCCGTCGACCAGCACGTGCACGAAGTCGGGCTTGATGAACTCGAGGACGCGCGTGTAGTGCGTGATGATCAGGACGCCGAGCTCCGGACCGCGCATGCGGTTCACGGCCTCGGCGACGAACTTGATCGAGTCGATGTCGAGGCCTGAGTCGGTCTCGTCGAGGATCGCGATCTCGGGCTTGAGCACGGCCATCTGCAGGATCTCGGCGCGCTTCTTCTCGCCTCCGGAGAACCCGTCGTTGATGTAGCGCGGCAGGAACGAGTCGTCCATATGCAAGACCTCGAGCTCGCTCTTCAACATGGAGCGGAACTCCTTCGGCGTCACCTGCTTCGACTTGTCCTTGCCGTCGTAGCCGCGCTTGGAGTTGAGCGCGGTGCGGAGGAAGTTGGCCATCGAGATCCCTGGGACGACGACCGGGTACTGCAGGGCGAGGAACATGCCCAGGCGAGCGCGCTCGTCGGTTTCGAGGTCGAGGACGTTCTGGCCCTTGAAGAGAACCTCGCCGCCGTCGACCGTGTAGCCGGGGTGACCCATCAGCGTGTGGGAAAGGGTCGACTTGCCCGAACCGTTCGGGCCCATCACCGCGTGCACCTCGCCTTTGTTGATCGCCAGCGAGACGCCCTTCAGGATCTGCCGTCCCTCGACGCTCGCGCGCAGGTCTTTGATCTCGAAATCAGCCAACTCTTTTGTTGTTCTCCTTCATCACGTAGGTGCAGTCGTCCGCCGCCTCAGCCATCCACGTCGTTCGCGCCACCTCGGCGCCCAGCAGCCGCTCGTACATCTGCTGCTCGTTGACGCACGGCAACCCCGTGCGGGACGCGACATCCTGGATGGGGCAGTTGCAGTGGCGGATCGCAAGCGCTCCATCGCCCAGGTCGACAACCTCTGCCATGTGACCGTGCTCGCTCGCGAGCCGGGCCAGCTCGCGCACGCGCGACTCAAAGTCTAGGCCCGCCAGCCTTGGTGCGTACTCGGCCTCCAGGCGCTGCGCGCGCTTCTCGAAAAAGTTCTTCAGCTGCTCGTTGGACATGAACTCGACGAGCTCGCCCGTCAGCTCGCGGTGGCCGTCGGGGAAGTTGGCCGCGGCCGCGGGGGTGAGCCGGTAGACGTTCTCCGGGCGGCCGGGTCCGTGAGCGATGTCCGCGGCCACCGTCACCTGGCCGGACGCCTCGAGTCCTTCGAGGTGGCGGAGGGCGCCCTGCTTCGAAACTTCGAGATGCGAGGCGATCTCGCCTAGAGTGGCGTGACCGCGAGTCTTGAGAAAGGCGAGGATGGCTCCGCGCTTGGACTCCACGGGATGATTCTAGGAGTTTTTCAACAGAGGTGTTGAAATACCTGGCTGGCGTCGCGGTGGCCGTTCTGGCGCTGTGGCCCTCGGCCGCGCTTGCCGCCCCGGCGTGGGAGCAATGGCAGTCGGTAGGGGGCGTGTTCGACCTCGCCGGTCCGCGCTCGGACGGCTCACTTCTGGTCGCCGGGTCGGCCGCCCTTTACACCCTCTCCCGTGACGGGACGCTTACGCCTTTCGCGCAGGGGCCCGGCGGCTACAAGGACGACCCCGGCGCCGAGGCGTACCTGGCCGTATCGCCGCCGCAGCACGTGACAAGCGCCGGCTGCAACTTCATGCGGGATGACGTCTACATCCTCCGCCTGCACACGCCCATTGGAATCACGCGCGTCTCGGCTGCGGGCGACGCGTCAGGGCCGTTTGACAATGTGTCGCTGGCTTCGCTCAACGGCATCGCCT
>DATKFA010000146.1:0-7277 GCA_035511715.1 Candidatus Acidiferrum sp.
CTAGAGCAGCAGGCCAGGGTTTGACACGGCCCCACGGTGGTCAGTTTGGCCGCCACGTTCGGAAGGGGAGCGATGACCAACCATTGGCGCGACATCAAGAACGCCGACCTGATCCTCATCAACGGCGCCAATCCGGCTGAGGCTCACCCGGTCGGGTTCCAGTGGTTCATGCGGGCCAAGCTCGACCGCGGCGCCAAGATCATCCACGCCGACCCGCGCTTCACCCGCACCTCCGCCGTCGCCGACATGTACCTCCGAATCCGAACGGGCAGCGACGTCGCCTACTTCGGCGGGCTGATCAACTACGTCCTGCAGAACAACCTCTTTCACGACGAATACGTGCGCAACTACACGAACGCGTCGTTCCTCGTGAGGAAGGACTACGCGTTCAACGATGGGCTGTTCTCCGGCTACAGCCAATCCTCACGCAGCTACAACATCGCTTCATGGAGCTACCAGACAGACCCTTCCACCGGGTTTGCCATGCGCGACATGACGCTGCAGGACCCCAGCTCCGTCTTCCAACTGATGAAGACGCACTACTCCCGCTACACGCCGGAGATGGTGTCGAGCATCACCGGCATCCCCGTGAACGACTTCACGAAGGTCGCCCAGCTGGTCGGACAGATGGGCAAGCCGGACAAGGTGATGACGATCGTCTACGCGGTCGGCCTGACGCACCACACCACCGGCGGCCAGCTGATCCGCTCGGGCGCGGTGCTGCAGCTTCTGCTCGGCAACATGGGTCGCCCGGGCGGCGGCATGAACGCGGAGCGCGGCCACGCCAACATCCAGGGCAACACCGACCATGCCATCTCCTGGGAGATCCTGCCGGGCTACCTGAAGATCCCCGCTCCGGGACAGGTGACACGCGACGACTACGTGGCGCAGAGCGCGCCCAAGAAATCGGATCAGCACTCCTGGAACTTCTTCGGCATCAACTACAAGAAGTTCCTCACCAGCACGCTCAAGGCCTGGTACGGCGCGGCCGCCACCGCGGACAACGACTTCGCGTTCAACTTCGTGCCCAAGCCGGCAAGCAACGCGTCGTGGATGACGATCTACGACCAGGCGCTCAAGGGCAAGATGCAGGGACTGATCCTCTCGGGCATGACCGCGGCGAGCATCGGGCCCGACTCCAACCAGGTGCGGCAGGCGCTGAGCAACCTGAAGTGGCTCGTCGTCATGGACGCGTTGCCCACCACTTCCTCGGAGTTCTGGCAGGCGCCTGGGGTAGAGAAGAGCCAGGTGCAGACCGAGGTCTTCATGATCCCGACGACGCACTGGATCGAAAAGGACGGCTCGTTCGTCAACAGCGGTCGGTGGTCGCAGTGGAAGGACCAGGTCCTGCCGCCGCAGGGCCAGGCCCGGCACGACCACTGGATCCTCGCCGACATATTCCAGCGCGTGAAGGCGCTCTACAAGTCGGGCGGGGGAAAGTTCCCCGACCCGATCATGGCGCTCACCCTCGACTACGCCGACCCGGCCAAGCCGACGCTTGACGAGATCGCCAAGGAGATCAACGGCAAGGACCTCGCCACCGGCAAGCAGATGACGTCCTTCGCCAATTTGAAGGACGATGGGACGACCACCGCAGGCGACTGGATCTACACCGGCAGCTACCTCGACACGGGCAACCTCATGAAGCGCCGCGGAGGCATCTCCGACCCGAAGACCAACGACCCGACGGGTATGGGCTTCTACGCCAACTGGGCGTGGAGCTGGCCGCTCAACCGGCGCGTTATGTACAACCGCGCGTCGGCCGACCTCGACGGCAAAGCGTGGGACGCCACTCGCCCGGGCATCACGTGGAATGGGAGCAAGTGGGTCGGCGACGTGCCCGACTATCCCGCCACGCTCGACCCGCACGATCCGAACGCGTACCTGCCGTTCATCATGAACGGCGAAGGTGTCGGCCGCCTGTTCAGCAACGGCATGGTCGACGGCCCGTTCCCCGAGCACTACGAGCCGATCGAATCACCCGTTCAGAACCCTCTGCACCCGACCAACTCGGCTTCGCCGGTGGCGTTCCTCTACGACAAGGCGGCCGGCCGTCCCGATCGGTTCGGCACAGTCAGCGAGTTTCCGTACATTGCCACGAGCTACAGGCTCACCGAGCACGAGCACTACGTCACGCAGCACGTCCCGCTCCTGGTGCAGCTCCAGCCCAAACCGTTTGTCGAGATTCCTTACGAGCTGGCGAACACAAAAGGAATCAAGAGCGGGGATTCGGTGCGTGTCTCTTCCAAGCGCGGCAAGGTCGAGGTTCAGGCGCTGGTCACAAAGCGCCTCGGCCCCATGACCGTGGCGGGACAGAAGGTGTACCAGATCGGGATTCCGATCCACTGGGGATACGTCGGGGTGTCCGCCGACAGCGATCCGAGTCACGGCCGGTACTGGCTCGCCAACGCCCTGACGCCCTTCGTCGGCGATGCGAACGCGCGGACACCCGAGTTCAAGGCGTTCCTCGTGAACCTGGAGAAGATCTGATGGCGGCGGTGCTCACGACCACGGACGTGTGGGCCGACCGCCGTCGCCGGGTGGCGCAGCTTCGCTCGCGACATGGTTACGCGCGCCAGCTGCTCGATTTTTACGGCGCGCTCCTCGACGTGCAGGAGACCTCCTTCCACAGAGCGACCCAGGCTGCGCCGGACTCGGCGCAGATCGCGTCGTTTGCCGCAGAGGTCGTCGCGCCGAATGTGATCGACGTCAGCGTGGCCGTCGGCCCGGAACGCATGCGCTCCGAGCTGATCGACCGCCTTGGACTCCACGACGCACGCTCCATGATCGAAACGTGGATTCGCGGCGAGGAGCAGCCGCTGGTCGAGCGATTCCTGGCTCGCGCCACCCTGGGCCCGGTGCTCGAGGCTCTCCCCGAGGCACGGGCCGCGTGCGGCGGTCCGCGCGACGGGCTTCACTGCCCGGAGTGCAGTGGGCCGCCGCAGCTGAGCTACCTCGGTCCGGCGCCCGAAGACCTTGCGACCGGACGGCGCCAGCTGCTCTGCGCGCGGTGTGGCGCAAGTTGGGGATACACCCGCATGAGGTGCGCCGGCTGCGGCGAGGAGACGAGCGCAAAGCTCCCGATCTTCACGGAGATGGGCACGACGTCGGGTGAGCGCGGCAGCGTCGTGCGTGGTCTTTTGCGACCGGCGCCGCCCGCGGACGCGGTGTTTCCGCACGCCCGCATCGAAGCCTGCGAGACGTGCCGTCGCTACTTGCTGAGCTTTGATGTCGACGTCGATCGGGACTCTGTCCCGGTGGTGGACGAGATCGGTGCGCTTCCTCTCGATCTTTACGCGCGGGACCGCGGTTTCACCAAGATCACCACCAACCTCATGGGCTTTTAGGCGTGGCGACCCAGATCAAGGCCGGCGAGTCGTACGGGTTCTTCACCGACACGAGCGTATGCATCGGATGCAAGGCGTGCGAGGTCGCATGCAAGGAGTGGAACCAGCTTCAGGGCAACGAGGCGACATTCCTCGCCGACAGCTTCGACAACACGGGCCAACTCGACGCTCAGAACTGGCGCCACGTGAAGTTCGTCGAGCACGTGCCCGATCAATCCGCGACGGCAGGCAACGGAACGGCCTGGCTGATGATGTCGGACGTCTGCAAGCACTGCAACCAGGCGAGCTGCATGGAGGTGTGCCCGACCGGCGCGATCATCCGCACCGAGTTCAACACGGTCTTCATCCAGCAGGATGTGTGCAACGGCTGCCGCAACTGCATCTCGGCTTGCCCGTACGGCGTCATCGGGATGAATCCGCAGACCGGTACGGCGCACAAGTGCACGTTGTGCTACGACCGGCTGCAAGGCGGCCTCGAGCCTGCGTGTGCGAAAGCCTGCCCGACCCAGTCGATCCAGTTCGGTCCGCTCTCCGAGCTGCAGCAAGCAGCCGATGTTCGCCTCGCCACGCTGCACAGCCAGGGAGTGACGCAGGCGCAGCTCTACGGCCGGGATGAGACCGTGTACGGCGGCCTCAACGCGTTCTTCCTGCTCATGGACACACCCGAGACGTACGGGCTGCCCAGCGCACCAAACGCGAAGCTGCCGAGTCGCAACAACCTCGGCGGTTACGCCGGTGCGGTCCTGACCGCGGCCCTCGCGGTCGTCGGCGGGCTGATCGCCTTCAGGAGGCGCGTGACCGGATGATCTACCTCGCCGCCGAGCACTTCGTCCGCGCACCGGAGTGGCTCTGGTACATCCTGTTCTACTTCTTCTTCGCCGGCATCGCGGGCGGCTCGTATGTGATCGGCACGCTGCTCCGCCTTTCGGGCGATGCCCGCGACGAGGCTGCTGCTCGCGTTGCGTTCCTCATCGCCGGCCCCGCCACGTTGCTATGCCCGTTACTTTTGACGGCCGACCTCGGCGTCAGCTGGATCAGGTTCTGGCACATGCTCGTCAACGTGACGCCGGGTGACACGAGCCTGAACTTCAAGTACTGGTCGCCGATGTCGGTCGGTGTCTGGGCGCTCCTCGTCTTCGGATTCTTCGCCTTCATCTCTTTCGTCGACGCATGGATCAGCCAGCGGCGGGGCGCTCCCTTTGTGCCCCTTCTTCTCAATCGCGCGTTCAACGTCGTCGGCGCGGTGTTGGGCCTGTTCATCGCCTCATACACAGGGGTGCTGCTCAGCGTCAGCAACCAGCCCGTCTGGAGCGATACCTGGGCGCTGGGCGGCCTGTTCCTCGCCTCCGGATTGAGCGGCGCGGCGGCGCTGGTGGCGTGGCTCATCCGCAACCGGCCGGAAGCAAGCTTCAGCCTCGGACGGGTGCATCAAGCCGACGGCTACTTCTCGGCGCTGGAGCTGGCGCTCGTGATCGCGTTCTTCATCACCATCGGCGCCGCCGGCACGCTGGCGCGCGAGGTGCCATGGCTGCCGCTTTGGGCCATCGCGATCGTCGGTTTGGCCGCCTCCCTGGTGGAGGCGCGGGGACACATGCGGGCGATGACCTCCGGCTCATCGGGCAGCGTCGCCGGCATTCGCGTGGACACGCTCGTGGTCTCGGTGCTGGTGCTGCTCGGCGTGCTTGCCCTGCGGGCGGCGGTGATATTCAGTGCCCAGTAAGGAAGAGATCCTCACCGTCCTGTCCGCGATCAAGGACCCCGACCTCGGTCGCGACGTCGTCAGCCTCGGCATGATCAAGGACCTGGCCATCAGCGAGTCGGGCAGGGTGAGCTTCACCTTCGAGCTGACCACGCCCGCGTGCCCTGTCCGCGATCGATTCCAGCAGCTCGCGCACGATCTAGTAAGTGGCCTCCCGGGCGTGACCGCCGTCGATCTACGGATGACGGCCAACGTCCGCGCCGCTCACAACGGTGGCGTGCAGTCGGGCGCGATACCGGGCGTCAAGCACGTCGTCGCCGTCGCCTCGGGCAAGGGCGGAGTTGGGAAATCGACGATCGCTGTCAACCTCGCATCGTCACTCCAGCTTGCGGGTGCGCGCGTTGGGTTGCTCGACGCCGACATCTACGGGCCGTCCGTGCCGGCGATGCTGGGCGTCGCGGACCCGCCGCAGGTGCGCGAGCAGAAGCTCGTCCCGCTGGACGCGTTCGGCGTAAAGATGATCTCGATCGGGCTCCTGGCCGGCGCCGACAAAGCGATGATCTGGCGCGGTCCGATGGTGTCGCGCGCGATCGAGCAGATGATTCGCGACGTGTGGTGGGGAGAGCTCGACTACCTGGTCGTCGACCTTCCCCCTGGCACCGGCGACGCATCACTGACGCTTGCCCAGGCGGTTCCGATGTCGGGGGTGGTCGTCGTATGCACGCCTCAAGAGGCTGCGCTGCGGATCGCGGTCAAGGCGCTGCAGATGTTCCGAGGTCTCAACGTCCCGGCGCTCGGCCTGGTCGAGAACATGAGCTGGTTCGTCTGCGGGCGCTGCGGCGAGGAGCACCACGTCTTCGACCACGGTCGGGCCGAACAGGCGGCCCAGCGACTGGGTGTGCCTTACCTCGGCGGCATCCCCCTCGAAAGCGCGATCCGGGAAGCGTCAGACGCGGGCGCGCCGGTCGTGATCTCGAGTCCGGAGAGCGCGGGAGCCCAGGCTCTGCGCAAGGTCGCGTCCGCGGTGGCAGCGCGGGTTTCGGTGCAGAGCTTCCGCCAGCTGCCTGTCATCAGCGTCCGCTAGGGCGCACTTACAGCCCGGGAACCTCTCGTTCCAGGTTCTGCCTGACCTCGAGGATGTATTCCGCGAGCGCTTGATCGCTCGCTCCCTTCGCGGCGCGCAATCGCTCCGCGGCCACGCCCGCCAGGTAGCAGGTGAGAGGCGCGAAGCGCCGCTCCCGGGTATGCGCCGCGACGCGTGCCAGCTCGAGCAGCTCGAGCGCAACCCGCGAATCGAGCTCTGGCCTCGCGATGCTGGCTCCCCTCCGGTCGGCGGCCTCAACCCATCTGTCTCCGAGGTGCTCGAAAAATTCGTTCATGAAGCAGACAGTAGCCTTAGATCGAGGCGTGGATAAAGCACCCGCGATCGAAGCACGCCAGCTGCGCAAGACGTACCTGAGCACCCGCGGCGTGTTCCGCAGGGAGAAAGTCGAGCGCGCTGCGCTTCAGGGCGTCGACCTCTCCATCGAGAGCGGCGAGCTCTTTGGCCTCCTCGGCCCTAACGGTGCGGGCAAGACCACGATGGTGAAGATCTTCACGACGCTGCTGCTTCCAACCTCAGGTTCCGCCAGGATCCTTGGCCTCGACGCGATCCACAACCCGCAGGCTGTACGCAAACGAATTGGCTTTGTCTTCGGCGGAGAGCGCGGACTTTACTGGAGGCTTTCCGGCCTCGACAACTTGCGCTACTTCGCCGACCTCTACCAGATCCCGCCTGATCTGTCGCGCCGCCGCATCGCCGAGCTGCTCGATGCGCTTGGGCTCAAAGGCCGCGAGCACGACAAAGTCGAGGGTTACTCGCGGGGGATGAAGCAGCGGCTGCACCTCGCGCGCGGCCTGCTCAACGAGCCAGAGGTATTGTTCCTCGACGAACCGACCATCGGGCTCGATCCTGTCGGAGGACGCGAGCTCAGGGCGCTTGTCCGCAGGCTGGCGGATGAGGGCGTGACGATCTTCCTGACCACGCACTACATGCTCGAGGCCGATGCGATCTGTGATCGGATCGCAGTGATCAAGAAGGGAGAGGTCGTCGCCGAAGGCACCCCGAGCAGCATCAAGACGGTGGTTCAGGATCAAGGCGTGGTCGAGTTCGAAACTGACGGCCTCGCCGCAGGCCGCATCGAATCACTGCGCAGTCTCGAGGACGTATCGACGGTCATAGTCGAGGAGCG
>DATKFA010000147.1:0-5813 GCA_035511715.1 Candidatus Acidiferrum sp.
GGTCTCGAGAAGCGCGCACAGCTCAGTCGCATCCTTGGGCGCGGCGATCTTGAGGTTCGGGATCAAGCGCAGGTAAGAGAGGTCGAAGATGCCGTGGTGCGACGCGCCGTCAGGCCCGGTCACCCCGGCCCGGTCGATCACAAACGTGACCGGCAGCTTGTGCAGCGCGACGTCCATGATCGTCTGGTCGAACGCGCGGGCGAGAAACGTCGAATAGATGCACACGACCGGATGCATTCCCGCCATCGCGAGGCCAGCGGCGAACGTCACCGCATGCTGCTCGCAGATGCCGACGTCGAAGAAGCGGTCCGGGAACTCTTTGGCGAAGTTGAGCAGCCCCGTCGATGAGGCCATGGCTGCGGTGATGGCGCAGACCTCCGGTCGGCCGGTCGCCGCGGTCATGAGCGCATCGCCGAAGACGTCGGTGTAGGTCACCTCCGTCGAGCGCGGCCTGCCTGTCAGCGGGTCGAATGCGCTCACGCCGTGAAGCTTGTCGACCTCGTCTTCGACCGCGGGGCCGTAGCCGTGTCCCTTCTCGGTCACGACGTGCACGACCACAGGCTCGCGCAGCTTCTTGGCGCGGACGAACACCTCTTCCAGGGCGGCTTCGTCGTGACCGTCGACAAGGCCCGCGTACTTGATGCCCAGGCTTTCGAACATCGTCGACGGCTGCAGGAGCTGCTTCAGGCCTTCTTTCACGCGGTACGCCGCCTGGTCGGCCGAGTAGCCCACGAGCGGGAGGTCGCGCAGCAGGCGCGAGATCTCTTCCTTGACCTTCTCGTAGCGAGGATCCACACGCAGCTGGGAGAGATGACGCGCGAGGCCACCCACGGTCGGCGCATACGAGCGGCCGTTGTCGTTGATCACGATGATCAGGTTGGGCGGCTGCAGATGCGCGATCTGGTTGAGCGCCTCGTAGGCCATGCCGCCGGTCAATGCGCCGTCGCCGATGACGGCAACGACGAATCCCCCGGTGCGGTTGCGGAGCCGCGCCTCGGCGATGCCGAGCGCGTAGCTCAGCGACGTCGACGCGTGGCTGTTCTCGACCAGGTCGTGCTCCGATTCCTTGCGCGACGGGTAGCCGGACAGACCGCCGGCCTGGCGCAGCTTGCTGAACTCACCGGCGCGTCCGGTGACGAGCTTGTGGACGTACGCCTGGTGGCCGGTGTCCCAGACGATGGCGTCCTTGGGACTCTCGAAAACGCGGTGAAGCGCCAAGGTCAGCTCGACGACGCCGAGGTTCGGTGAGAGGTGCCCGCCGGTGCGGGATGTCTGTTCGACGAGGAAGGCACGGATCTCTTCGGCGAGCTCAGGAAGTCGAGCGGCGTCCACCTTGCGGAGGTCGGCGGGCGAGTGGATCGTCTCGAGGATGGCCACCCCTCGTTTAACGCCCAGCAGCCCTGGTGCGTTCCGCAACCGGCGGCGGCCACGAGTCGGTCGGCCTGGGGGTCATGAGCTCGGCCAGCTCGATGCAGAGCCGTGTGCCCGCTCCGCTGGGCCCGAGCAGCACAGTCGTGAGCTCGGTGTTCGTGTTCCAGGACGAGGCCGCTATGTCGATGTGCGCCCAGGGCTTGCCGCCCGCGAACTCGGCGATGAACATGCCTCCCATGATCGTCCCGGCCTCGCCGTACTCGCTGTTGCGCAGGTCGGCGATCTGGCTGCGCAGCAGGATGCGGTAGTCGGCGTACATCGGCAGGCGCCACACGCGATCTCCCGCCTCTCGCGACGCGCGCTCGACCGCCGACCAGAATTCATCGTCATTGCTCACCGCCGCGCTCGCGCCGTGACCGATCGCGACGGTCGCGGCTCCGGTCAGGGTGGCGAGGTCGATCATGTGCGTCGCGCCGTTGCGCAGCGCATGCGTCAGCGCGTCGGCCAGGACGAGCCTTCCTTCCGCGTCGGTGTTGACGATCTCCACAGTCTTGCCATCGGCGCTGACCAGAACGTCACCCGGTCGCTGCGCGGTGGGGCCGGGCATGTTCTCGGCCGCGGCGATCACTGCCATCACGTCGACAGGCAGCTTTCGCGACGCGATCACGTCGATCGCTGACAGCACCGCCGCCGCCCCCGCCATGTCGCCCTTCATCTGGCTCATGTGCTCTGGGTTCTTGAGCGAGATGCCGCCCGTGTCGAAGGTGATGCCCTTGCCGATCAGCGCGAGCACCGGCCCGTCATGGGTCTCGACCTGGTGATTCCCATGGTGTCGGAGCCGGATGAGGCGCGGTGGCCTGGCCGACCCCTGGCCGACGCCGAGCAGCAGGTTGTACCCGCCGCTCTTGAGCTCGTTTGGCCCCAGCACCTCGATCTCGAGGTTGTGTCGCTGTGCGATGCGCGTCGCTTCCTGGGCCAGCGCGTCCGGGGTCAGCTCGTTGGGAGGAGCGTTCTGCCACTCGCGGGCACGGTTGGTGGCCTCGCCGTTTTCCTGTGCGGCGAGGACCTCGCGCTCGCGGCCATCACCAAAGCCCGCGAGCACTACCTCCTCGATCTCACGCCGCTCGGGCGCCGCCCCTGTCTGGCGCGACCGCCGCTCGAAGGTGCCGAGCACGCAGCCTTCGACCACCGACTTGAGGCTGTCGGTTCCGAGCGCCTCCGTGCGGAGGATCGCCATCCTCTTGTACCCCCAGGTGCGCGACGCGCGCACGAGCTCGTGGTGCGCCGAGCGCAGCCGCTGACCGTCCAGGTCGTGCAGCGCTCCGAGGCCGTAGAGGATCAGGCGGCGCGGCTTGATCTTGCCCTGCGCGGGAATCGGAAGCACCTCGTGGATACGGCCCCTGAACTCCGCGTTGACGACCATCTCGTTGAGGACGCCTCCCATCGCGCTGTCGAGGTCGAGGGCGGCCGCGCCGAGCTTCTGGCCGGTGATCACCGGGATCGCGAGCGCGTCCACGTTCAGCCCGGCGGGATCCGCCGAGACGAGGGAGATCTTCACGGCGCCTTACAGGTTAACGACCGGCACCCGCTGTCAAGCCAGGTGTTCGGCCACCAGCTCCAGAACGTGTGCCACCCGAAGCTTCATGCCGCTCTTGCGCGCGGCGGTCGCGATTTGCATGAGGCAGCCGGGGTTGTCCGAGGCCACGACCGCGCATCCAGTCTTCTTGACCGCGTCGAGCTTCCATTGGGCCAGCCGGTCGGCGACGCCCGGCCACTCGAGGCTGAACGTGCCGCCAAATCCGCAGCAGTTGGCGATGTCGGGTAGGTCCACCACCTCGTAGCCGGCCAGCTCGAGCAGCCGGCGCGGCTCGCTCTTGAGCCCGAGCTGGCGCAGGGACTGGCAGGAATCGTGGTACGCGATCTTCAAGCTCATCCGCTCCGAGTCCACCAGGTTCGGCCTGGACTCGAGCAGCTCGAGGGTGAAACGGGTCGAGTCACGCATGCGCTCCCGCACGTCGACGTCCGGGGCAGGGCCCCAGTCGGCGGCGTCGATCGTGAAGGCGCCGAAGCACGACGCCGAGGGCGTGACGATCGGGCCCTTGGAATCTCGGAGGGCCGCGCCAAGCTCTGTCGTCAATTTGTTGCCGGTGGCGAAGTCCCCCGCGTTGGCCGCGATGAGGCCGCAGCACCATTGCTCCTTGGGAAATCCAACGGTATACCCGGCCGCCCTCGCGATCCGCTCGAGGGCGCTGGCCGCCTGGGGCCACGCCCGGTCGCCGAGACACGAGGCGAAGATCGTCAGGGGCTCACCTTCGCCGGCGCCGGCACGGACCCGGTCGCGGTAAGGCGTGGACGCCAGGCGCGGCGTTCCCGGCAGCAGCCTGGTGAAGGGAGCGGCGGCCCGCATCACGGTGTCGGCGAGCTGCGGCCGCTTCCAGAGCTCCAACACCGCGCGCTTGCGCATCGACTTCCTTCCTTGGCGCCGGTGCTCGAGGATCTGGCGCGGCAAAGGGATGTCGACAGGGCAGATCTCCTGGCACGCGTTGCACTGCGCGCACAGCGTGTTGGCGAGGTCGGCGTCCTCCAGGCCGTGGTGAAAGGGCGTGAGCACGAGACCGATGGGGCCGTTGTAGGTGGGGCCACCAAAGCGGTGTCCACCGACGGCCATGAATGGAGGGCAAGCGTTGGAGCACGCGCCACAGCGGATGCACGTGAGCGCGTCGCGGAAGAGCGGGCTCTCGAGCATCTGGTCGCGGCCGTTGTCGAGGATCACGCAGTGCATCTCGCGCGGCCCGTGCACGCCGATCGTCAGCGACTGCTCGATGTCGGCCGACCGCGACGGGCCCGTGATCCAGTTGACGTAGCTGCTGATGATCTGTCCGGTGCCGCTGCGCGGAAGCATCCGCAGGATTGCGACGGCGTCGTCGAGCGAAGCGACGATCTTGTCGAAGCCGAACACAGCGATGTGCACCGGCGGAAGCGTCGTCGTGAGGTCCGCGTTCCCCTCGTTGGTGACGAGCACGATGGTCCCCGTCTCGGCGATCGCGATGTTCGCGCCCGAGATTCCGACAGTCGCCTCGATGAACTTCTCGCGCAGCGACTCACGAGCGTGACGCTGGATCGCCTCCACCGTCGGCTCGGTGCCGAACACCTTGGCCGCATCCTCTTTCGTGAGGTGAATCGCCGGTGCGATGAGGTGCGAGGGATGCGTATGAGTCAACTGGACCATGCGCTCGCCGAGGTCGGTCTCGACGACCTCCATGCCAAGGCCCTCGAGGTACTTGTTGAGCTCGATCTCCTCGGTGGCCATCGACTTGCTCTTGGTGACGACCGTCCTCTTGCCGGCCGGAAGGTCGCTGCCGGCGTTGAAGCAGATCTGGCCGATGATCTCGCGGGCTTCGGCCGCATCGTTGGCGAAATGCACGACGCCGCCGACAGCGGACAGGCGCTGCGTGAACTGTTCCAGCAGCTCAGGCAGGCGATCGAGGTTGGCCTGGCGCCTGCGCTTCAGGTCGGCGCGCCCTTTTGCGAAATCGAAGGACTCGAACGCGACGTCGCGCCGGCCGCGCAAGCCCGTCATCGCGTGGATGAGCGCCTGCTGCAGCTTGGGATCGCCTAGTGCCTGGTCGACCCGCCCGGAAAAGTGCCTACGACTTTCAGGCACGCGTCGTGATTGCTTGTCTGATGGCCTCCGCCACCTCGGCTGGTGTCGACACCGGCGCCAAGCATATTTGCCCGACGCACACGACCGCGCCGCCTTGTTCTGAGTGCGCCCTGCGCGCGCCCGGCGGCCCGGTCGGATCGATGACCGCGTAGGGATGCGCGGCTCGCGCCGCGCGGGCGAGCTCTGGATTTCGAGTTGTCACCTTGATCGCGTGCGGAAGCCGATCAAGAGCACGCGCGAACACGGCCGCCATCAGACCGTACTGCCGGGGGAGCTGCGCAACCGACTCGAGGGCGCGGCGCGCGCGCTCGCGATAGGGTGCCGAAGGTTCTCCCACGAGCGTGTCGAGCTCGATCAGCGCCATCGCCGCGACCGAGTTCTCGGCCAGGGGTTTGATGCGCTCGTCGAGACGGCCGAGGTCGTCGCCGCCCGCGTGGTCGAAGTAGCCGCCCAGCTCGTGGTCTGCGTACCGCTCCTCGATGTGTGACGCGAGATCGACGGCGATCTCGAGCCGGTTGGAGCGCACCGCGGCCCACAGCGACCAGACCTGATCGGCGAGCTGTCCACTGACGCCCTCGGCATGGGTCATGCCCTGGCCCTTGCGATACGCGCTTGCGAAGAGCGAGTCGAGCAGCTTCTCCGCATCCAGTCCCGCGTCGAGGTAGCTGATCGCGAGCGCCGCGTTCCAGGCCGTGTAGACGCGGCGGTCGACGTACGGCGGTGTCAGCTTCTCGCGCTCCGCACCGTCCAGCGAGTAGTAGTGCTCATCGGCGTCCTG
>DATKFA010000148.1:0-3941 GCA_035511715.1 Candidatus Acidiferrum sp.
AGGCCGAAGAACAGCGCGACGTCGTCGCCGTCGGCGCTCATGTTCGCCGAGCAGTGCATCGGAAACACGTTTTGTGCGGGCAGCAGGTAGTTGAGGGCGGTGAAGATCGACTTCTTGATCTCGCCCGCGTAACCGGTGCCACCGACCAGGACCATCCGGCGGCCGAGGTTGACGAGGATGAAAGTCTCGCTCCGCGTGCCGTCCCGCGCGGGATCGGCCTTCAGTGACGGCATGGCGATCACGGTGAAGTCGGGCTCGAAGTTCATCAGCTCGTCCGCGTTGGGGCGGATGAACAGGTTGCGCGCGAACAGGCTGTGCCACGCGAGCTCCGTGATCACGCGCACCCGCAGCCTGTAGCGCGGGTCGGCGCAGGCGAACACGTCCTGGGTGAACACGTCGTTTGTGGAGATGAAGTCCTGCATTCGGCGCAGCAGCCCGTCGAACTTCTCGGAGGCGATCGGCCGGTTTCCCGGATGCCACCAGATGGCGTCCTGGCTCGTCGGCTCCTTGACGAAGAACTTGTCCTGGGGCGAGCGTCCGGTGTGCTTGCCGGTCTCGGCCGTCAGCGCCCCGGTCGAGACGATCGTCGCCTCGGCGCGGAGGATGGCCTGCTCGTAGAGCGCGGCGGGGCTCAGGTTCCGTCTTTCGACGGCCACATCACTCTTCGCTACCACTGACGGATAAACGCTAAGCGATACGCGCCCGGCTGCGCGCGCTTGCGCGCCGACGCTGCTTCCCGGTCACGTAGTCGACCAGGATGTACTCGCCGAGCCGGTCGGGCGAGACGAAGAACGCGCGACCCTTGTTGATCCTCGTCATCTGGTTGATGAACTCGGTCAGGTACGGACCGCGCTCTAGCATGAACGTGTTGATCGTGATCCGGTCGCGTGTGCACCGCTTGACCTCGCTCAGCGTCTGCTGGATGGTCTTGTAGGTCGGCGGATACGCAAACGACGCGCGCCCGTTGTCCTCGAGGTGGGCCGTGGGCTCGCCGTCGGTGATCATGATCACCTGGCGATTGCCGCGGTGCTTGGCCAGCAATGATCGCGCCAGCTGGAAGCCGTGCTGCATGTTCGTGCCGTACACGTAGTCGTTGAGCGCGAGCTGGGGCAGCATCTGCGGCTTCAGCTCGACCGCGTAATTGGAAAACCCGACGACATACAGGGAGTCGCGCGGGTACTGCGAGCGGATCAAGGAATCGAGAGCGATGGCGACCTTCTTCGCGGCCAGGAAGCAGCCGCGCAGGAACATCGAGCGGCTCATGTCGATCATCAGGACCGTCGACGCCTGCGACATGTGCTCGGTGCGGTGGACGATGAAATCCTTGGGCGCCATCTTGACCGGCACCTTCGGCCCCTCGCGCACGATCGAGTTGAAGAGCGTCTCCTTCATCTCGAGCAGGAACGGGTCGCCGTACTCGTACTCCTTCAGCTCCTCGGACGCGTCGATGCCCGCGCCGCCGCGCCACAGCTGGTGCTGGCCCATGCGGGTCTTCTTGAGCTGGTCGAAGATGTCGCGCAGCGCGGCCTGCCCGATCCGGCGCATGCCGCGCGGGGTCAGCTCCAGCCGGCGTCCCTTCCGCTCGACGTAGCCGGCCTTTTCCAGCACATCCGTCACCTGCCTCAGCTGGTCCAGGGCCTGCCGCGCTTCGGGACCCAGGAGCTCCTGCGCCAGCGAGCGGTCGACGTCGTCGGGCCTGAAGCTCCCTCGCTCCAGCTGCGACTCGAGCCGGTCCATCCGCTGCAGCTGCTCCATCAGCGACATCGCCTCTCCCATCGATAGCGGGTCTTCGCCGAAGAACGGGTAGCGCTCCGTCAGCTCGGACGGCGGCATCATCGCCTGCATGAACCCCGACAGCCGCGCCAGCTCGAGGCGCAGCGAGTCGTCCTGGAGGAGGGCGTCCATCATCTGGCGCAGCTCCTCGCGAGCCTCGGGGCTCATCGACTGAAGCAGCGACTGCATCTGCGCCATCTGACGCTGCAGGTGCTCGAGCAGCTCGTCGAGGCTGTTGATTCCCGGCGGGAACATGTCGCCGTACTTCTGCATGAAGCCGTTGAAGTCGGGCGTGCGCCCCTCCATGCGCTGCTCGAGCATCTTGTTGAGGTCGCGGACCATGTCGCGCACCCGTGACAGATCCTGGCCCTGCATCTGCTGCAGCGAGCTCTTCATGCCCTGGAACATCTGGTTGACGACCTGCTGCTGCAGCTTCTGCATCAGCTCCTCGAACTTCTGCCTGGCCTCATCGTCGACGAACTCGTAGTTGCGCAGGCCTTTGACACGGCCGCCGAGATCCTCCGGCAGACGGTCGAGCTGGTCGTTGCGCTGCTTGGCGATGCGATCGAGGAGCTTGCGCGCGTCCTCGTTCGCGTCTTTCAGCCGCTGGTCGATGCCCTTGCGCTCCGTGTCGATGACGTCCTGTACCTTCTGGCGCAGCTCTTCGACGGTCGAGTCGAGGTTGTAACGGCCGAGCTCGCGCTCGCGCGCCTCGCGCAGCTGCTTGAGAAGCTGCTCGAGACCCGGCATGTTGGGCGAGCCCCAGCGGAGGAACCGCTGCAGCGCAGCGTTGAGGTCGCCGTAGTTCATCAGGTCGTCCGACAGCGAGTCCAGGACGTCCCCGGCGTCGAGCTCGTCGAGCTTCTGGGTCCCGTCCCACCGCGAGTACCGAAACTTGCCTGGCACTAGCCGATCACGCTAGCAGGCCGCCAACCTCCCAGAGCACGTTCGATGGCACGCGCGGCACGCAAAGCCGTCGCGTCGTGGAAGTTCCCCGCGATGACCTGGACCCCGATCGGCATCCCTTCGGACGAGGTGCCGGCCCGGACCACCACGCAGGGGTTGCCGGAGAGCGAGTACGGCACCGTGTAGCTGAGCTGATGGTCCGCGACCGGCTTGACCCTGAGGAGGGGCGCGACCTCGGGCGCGACAGGGCTGAGGACGACGTCGTACCGGGACATGAACTTGAGGAGGGCTGTGCGAAACGCGTCCCACCGCTCGTACATCCGCTCATAGCTCATGTGCTTGCGGCCCCAGAACCCGAGCGTCAGCTGGTACGCCTCGCCGAGGGATGGCGGCCGCTCCTCCGTGACGCTGCAGCCCGCCGCGCCTAGCGCTCGCGCCGCCGCCTTGACCGTCGCGGCGATGGTGGGCGTCGGCCGGGCCATCCCGTCGTCCGCGAACCAGGCGACGCGGAGACCCTCGAGCTTGGGCGCGGTCCAGGCGCGAACCGGCACCACGCCCGAGTCGATGCCATCGGGGCCGGCCAGGATTCGCATCGCGATTCGCAGGTCGGATACGAATCGCGCCATCGGACCGACCTGGCTGCGCATGTCGGTCATCCCGCCGACCAGGCCGAACGTGCCTGTAACCGGGATCAGCCCGGCGGTCGGCTTGAGCGAGGCCACGCCGCAGTAGTGAGCGGGCAGTCGGAGGCTCCCGCCGGAGTCGCTGCCGAGGCCGAGGGGCGAGCCGCCGGCCGCGATGATCGCCGCCTCGCCGCTGCTGGTGGCGCCGGGCGTGCGGTTGATGTCGTAGGGGTTGCGCGTGGCGCCGCGTGCGGGCGACCATCCGTCGTCCTCAGCGCCGCCGGGTGGGCAGTTGGTCTTGCCGATGAGAATCGCTCCCGCTCGTCGCATGCGGGCGACGACCGTCGCGTCGTGGTCGGGGATGCGGCTGCGGAGCATGCGGAGGCCGGTCGTGGTGGGCAGGCCCGCGGTGTTGAAGACGTCCTTGACGGTGAAGGGCACGCCGTGGAGCAGGCCGAGCACCGCGTGCCGGCTCTTGGCGCGGCGGTCGGCGGCCCGGGCTTCCTTGATGGCGCTCTCGGCGGTCGCGAACACGACCGCGTTGAGGCGCGGGTTGACCGTGTGGATGTGCTCGAGGTGCGCGCGAACGACCTCGACGGAGGAGAGCTTCTTGGCCGCGATGGCGCGGGCCAGCCATCC
>DATKFA010000149.1:0-2426 GCA_035511715.1 Candidatus Acidiferrum sp.
TCGACGGCGGGACCGTCGCGACGGATTCAGGCGTGCCTGGCTATGACGGCGTGCAGCGTATTGACTGGCCCGGCGACCTGTTCTGGAAGCCCGATGGTGCGACCGACGGCGACAGGTTCCAGCGCGACCTGGGCTTTCCGCCCCGGCCGGGCCTGCTGGACCAAGCAATGATGCCGTTCGAATCGAATGGGCTGCGCGTGCCCTGGCTGCGCTGCTGGGGCAACCACGAGCAGGTGTGCCAGGGCGTCGGCGTCGTGACGCCAGGACTGGCCGAGGCGATGAGCGGTTCGCGCAAGCCCATCGAGATGCCGCCCGGCCTGGACCCGGACCGTGCGGTCGAGATTTTCACGCTGCACACGGAGCGCTTCCTGACCGGCGCGTCCCACGCCGTTCCGGCCGATCCCGAGCGTCGCCCGATCAAGCGAAGCGACCTGTTTCCTTCCTCTTATTACGTGCACGACGCCGGCGAGGTCCGATACGTGACCCTCGACACAGTCTGCGACGCCGGCGGCGCGGATGGATCCATCGATGCGGCGCAGCTGGCGTGGCTCGAGGAGAGGCTCGACGAGGCCGCCGGCCGCTACGTCGTCATCCTTTCCCACCACGGCCACGACACGCTGTCCAACCCGCGCGCTGAGCGTAGGGCCGACGAGCTGCTCGGGATGCTCCGGCGGCACCCGAACGTCGTGCTGTGGCTGAACGGCCACATCCACGCCAACCGGATAACGCCGCGCGGCAGCTTCTGGGAGGTGACGACGAGCTCGTTGGTGGACTGGCCGTGCCAGGCGCGGCTGGTCGACATCCACCGCCAGCGCTCTGGCCACATCGCGGTCACCTGCACGATGGTCGACCACGACGGGGAGGGCCTCGCCGGCCTCCACCGCGAGCTGGCGGGCAACGTCCCGCTGAACGGCTTCGACTCGTGGCGTCAGGGCCTGCGGGCCGACCGGAACGCCGTCCTGCTGCTTCCAGACCCCCTCTGAACCGCTGGGTCGTGTTGCGCACAGCGCTACTGTTGCGTATAGTCCACGCGTGAGGGTGGTGGACACGCAGGAGCGACGGTCGCTCGGCGCGCTGCTCCGCAGCCCCCGGTACGAGATCTTCCCGACCACCGACATCCTCGACGTGGTCGCGCGCAACGTCCCGCGCGAGGTGACGATCACCGTGACCGCCTCGCCCAGGCGGGGATTGCCCGCGACCGTCCAGCTGGCCGTTCGCCTGGCCCGCCTCGGTTACACGGCGATCCCGCACATCTCCGCCAGGCTCATCCGCGACCGCGCGGATCTCAGCCAGATCCTCGAGGCGCTTCGCTCCGCCGCGATCCGCAGCATCTTCGTGATCGCCGGCGACGCGCGGGAGCCGGCCGGCGAGTTCCCCGACGCCCTCTCGCTCCTGGCGGCGCTGCCGCCGGACCACGGTCTGAGCGACATCGGCGTCAGCGGCTATCCCGAGAGCCATCCGTTCATCCACGACGACATGACGATTCAGGCGATGTGGGACAAGCGCCGGTTCGCGACCTACATCGTCAGCAACATGAGCTTCGACCCCGAGGCGGTGAAGCGGTGGGTCGGGCGTGTGCGTCACCGTGGCGTGACACTTCCTATCTATATCGGCATGGCCGGCGTGGCCGACCCTGCCCGGCTGCTGCGCGTGTCGGCGAAGATCGGCGTCGCCGACGCGGCGCGATTCCTGCGCGGGCATCCGAGCTGGGTGGCGCGCATGTTTCGGCCAGGCGGTTATGAGCCGGGCCGGTTCGTGAGCGCTCTGTGGCCGGACCTGGCGCGGCCGGAGCTGCGAGTCGCCGGGCTCCACTTTTTCACGTTCAACGAGATCGAGCCGACGGAGAGATGGCGGCGCGAGATGCTGTCGCGCTTCCAGTAAAGGAGAGGGTGCGATGAAGGTTGAGTTCCCCACTGATCTCGAGATCGCGCGCAAGGCGCGCCTGGAGCCGATGCCGGACATCGCCGCCAAGATGGGAATCGGTCCGCACCTGCTCGAGCCTTACGGGCACGACGTGGCGAAGATCAAGCTCGACGCGATCGAAGAGCTGAAGGGCAGGCCGAAGGCCAAGTACGTGGTCGTCTCCGCGATCACGCCGACGCCGCTCGGCGAGGGCAAGACCACCACGACGGTCGGCCTGGGCGATGCGCTCGGCCGCATCGGGAAGCGGGCGACCGTGGCCATCCGACAGCCGTCGATGGGGCCGACATTCGGCATCAAGGGCGGCGCGGCGGGGGGCGGCTACAGCCAGGTCGTGCCCATGGAGCGGCTCAACCTGCACCTCACCGGCGACTTTCACGCCGTGACCGCGGCGCACAACCTCCTCGCGGCGATGATCGACAACTACATCCACCACTCGCTGCGCGAGTTTCCAATCGACCTCCACAGCATCACTTGGCGTCGGGTGCTCGACGTGAGCGACCGCG
>DATKFA010000150.1:0-6418 GCA_035511715.1 Candidatus Acidiferrum sp.
GCCGCCGAGGTAGTAGTTGAACCCGACCCAGGGTTCGTTCGCGACCAGCTCCACGTCGGCCGACTCGCCGTCGGGCAGTCCGAACAGGGATCGGGTTCGCCGGCGCAGCTCGTCCCTCACGGGATCGAGGGCTTTGAGCAATACGTCTCTCGGCAGCTCGTAGGCGCGCTGCCAGGCCTGGTATCTCTCGCGGAGCGGGCCGTCGCCGGGGATCAGGCGGTCGAGCGCATCGAGCCCTGCGGCGAGCTTGTCGTCGTCGACCAACTCGACCTCGATGCCGTAGCACCGCCTGACCTCGTCCTTATATGAGAGCGCGTCGCCCGCCAGCCGTTCGGCAACCGCGGCGGCGCCGTCGAGCTGCGCGCTGAGGAATCGCGAGCGCTGGCGATCGTCAAGCGCCTCAGCGTCGTCGCGCAAGCGCGCGGCTTCTTGCGCCAGCTCTCGGGGCGCGGTGAGCGGTTCCGACTCGACCTGGTGCGCCAGTTCGGGCGGTCCGTAGTAAGCGTCAACGATGCCGTCGATGTGCCGCCCGAGCCTCAGGCCGAGGAGCAGATAACGCCGCACGATGCCGTCGATCGGCCAAGACTAGCCGCTGAGGCTTTCGTACTCCGGCTTCGTCAGCTGAATTTTCAGCGCGCCGAGGTTCTCTTTCATGTGCTCGAGGGACAGCGTGCCCGGAATCGGCAGCATCACCGGCGAGCGATGCAGGAGCCAGGCGAGCATCACCTGCGCCGGCGTGGCGTGATGCCGCCGAGCGATCTCGTCGACGGCCGCACTTCGGCCCGCGCGAAGTGGATAGAAGGGCACGAAGACGATGCCTTCGCGCTCGCAGTAATCGACGACGCTGTCGTACTTCCGCTCCGCGAGGTTGTACTGGTTCTGGACCGCGACGACGGTGACCACCTTGCGCGCGCGCTCGATCTGCTCGATCCCGACCTCGGAGATGCCGATGTGGCGGATCCTGCCGCGGTCCTGGTCCTCCTTCATCGCGGCCAGGCTCTCCTCGAGGGGCGTCTGCGGGTCGACTCTGTGCAGGTAGTAGAGCGTGATCGTGTCCGTGCGCAGGCCCCGGAGGCTCTCCTCGATTTCCTCTCGCAGCACCTCCGGCCTGCCTCGCCCCGCACCGCCAAAGCCACCCTTGGTGGCGACGACGCACCCATCGGGCACGGGCGACAGCGCCTCGCCGATGGTCTGTTCGCTCTGACCGCCGGTGTAGAGGTGCGCGGTGTCGATCATCTGCACGCCCGCGGCCACCGCCGCCCTGATCAATGCGACGTTCTCTCGCGTGTGGGTCAGCCGGTTGGTGCCGAGCCCGATGCGCCGAACGTCGACATCGCCAACCTTCACTGAGCTGCATCATGGCGTACCAGGACATGCCGGAAGGCGACACGATCTTTCGCACGGCGGAGAGGCTGCGCGCTGCGCTCCAGGGCAAGCGCGTGGTCAGCGCACGACCGGACATGCTCAAGAGGCTGACCGGGACGACCGTCAGTGACGTGCAGCCGGTGGGCAAGCACCTGATGATCCGGTTCGACAACGGCCTGGCTCTCCACACGCACATGCGCATGCGCGGCACGTGGCAGGTCTACCCGCGAGGCCAGCGTGCGGCCCGCCCCGACTGGCAGCTGAAGGCGATGCTCGAGACGGACGACATCGTCGCGGCCTGCTTCGCGGCGCCGGTGGTAGAGCTCATCCGCGACGAGTCGTCTCATGTCGGCCATCTCGGGCCGGACATCCTCGGCGACGGCTGGAACGTCGAGTCGGTCGTCAAGCGCGCGAGAGCGTTGAGCGCAGTCGCGATCGGCGAGGTCATGCTCGACCAGCGGGTGACCGCCGGCATCGGCAACGTCTACCGGTGCGAGGCGCTGTGGCAGCGCAAGCTCGATCCATGGAAGCCCGTGGCTCAGCTCACCGACGGCGAGCTCGCTGCGCTGTTCGAGGTGGCCAGGCAGGCGATGCTCGCAAACCTAGGCGGCGGCCCGAGACGCCGATTTCCAGGCTACGGACGAGGCGCCGTACACGGACGAGGCGGCCGCCCGTGTCCGCGGTGCGGAACCGTGATCAGGGTTCGCGCCCTCGGCGAGCATGCCCGGCTCGTCTACTGGTGTCCAAGGTGCCAGAGCTGACCACACGACTCCTGGTGAGGACGGAACCGCGCGTCCGCGTCTACGCCGACAGCACCGCGGTCGGGCGTACGCCGGCGACCATCAGCGCCGAGGTGAGCGCCCTGAAGGTGTTCCTCCCACGAGAGTGACCGTCGCGCCGATTCGCACAGACCGGCTCGAGCTGGTTGCATTCGCGCCGGAGGCCATCCGCGCTCTGATTGGGGGTCGCCGCGATGAGGCCGAACGCATCCTGAGATTGACCCTGCCGGCCGAGTTCCCCAACGCCGGCGACCTCGACGGCTTTCTCCCCATCCAGCTGCAGCGAATGGAAACCGATCCCGGCCGGAGGGAGTGGATGGCGCGCCTGATGGCCGGCCAGACCGAGGGTGCGGTCGGGCACTGCGGGTTCCACGGGCCGCCCGACAGAATCGGCCGGGCCGAGATCGGCTACACGGTCTTCAGCCACTTCCGCGGCCGCGGCTACGCGAAAGAGGCCGCGCAGGGCCTCGTCGACTGGGCCTTCGGCCACGGGGAACGCGAGGTCTACGCGACCGTGTCGCCAAGCAACGCACCGTCGCTGGCGGTGGTGCGGCGGCTCGGCTTCAAGCAGGTCGGGACGCAGGACGACGAGGTCGACGGGCTCGAGCTCGTTTTTGTGATCCGAGCCGGCTGAGCAGGCGCTCATGGGAGCGCTCGATCTCCGCGGCGACCGCGATGGCGGTGTCGACGAAGGCTTGTGCCGACGGCGGTCGGTAGCGGTCGCGATGCCACACCACGACGAGCACGCGTGGTGGGACCGGCTCGACTGGAAGCTGAAGCTCGATCCGTGGGTCGTGCTCGTCGACCGCGAGCAGCGGCGCCAGGGCGACGCCCAGGCCCGAGGCGACCATCGCCTGGACGGTGCCGTTGTCGTTGGAGCGAAAGACGATCTTCGGCCTCACCCCACGCGCGCGAAGGAAGTCCTCCGCCAGGTCCTGGTGCCTGAGGTGCTGGTAGGCGACCATCGGCTTGCCGTCGAGCACGGACAGGCTGACGCGTGATCCCTTGCGCGCAGACCCGGCGGGCACGAGGAGGACGTACGGATCGGGCATCAACCGGCGAACCGCGAACGGCCCGTCGGGGATTGGCTCGATGGCAAACGTCACGTCCAGGGCGCCTCGCTCGACCGACTCCACCAGCGTGGCTTCATGCGAATCCTCGGTGAGCTGCACGTCGACGTCCGGCCAGCCCGCCTTGAACCGCCGCATCGCCTCGGGGAGGATCTTGTTCTCCACGCTCTGGTAGACGCCAACCCGCAGCGCGCCGGCGTGGCCGGCGGCGTAGGCGCGGAGGTCGGCTTCGGCCGCGTGGACGCGCGACTCGATCGCGTCGGCGTGGCCGAGCAGAAGGCGTCCCGCCTCGGTCACCTGGACCGTCCGGCGTCCCCGCGACCGCTCGACCAGTCGCTGGCCGACCAGGGTCTCGAGCTCGTTGATGTGGTCGCTGACCGTCGAGAGCGAGCTGTTCAGCTGCTGCGAGGCCGCCCAGAAGGTTCCGGTGGCGGCGACCGCGCGCAGGGCCCGAAGATGCTTCAGCTCGACGCTGCTCCAATTATTCGCCATGCCGGTATTTTAGGGGGAAAACGACTGTTGCTCCGGACATTCAAAGTGGGAACACTGGACCCATGGAGGTTGTCATGACGATTGCGATCCTCGCCGCGCTGTGCCTTGTCGCCGGCTTCTTCGGCGCCGACTCTCGGCCCCTGGACGTCGAGCGGCCCACGCGGTGGCTTTGGCCGTCCGAGCGGCGCTAAGCTCTTGCAATGAGCCTCGATTCGCTAATCGAGGCGTAACCGGGCCATAACCGGGCGGGGTTTATCGTCGGGTCGGGCGAGCGAGATGGCTCGCCTTCCCTAGGCAGTCGTCGATGTAGGGGGTTGAGCATGAAACGACTGGTCCGACTCGTGGCCGTGGCAGCTCTCGCAATCGGTACGCAGGTGGGTGCCGTGCCCGGCGCCCATGCGAACACAAACGCAGCACCGGCAGCCTCGAGCTGTCAGCTCGGCAACGGCGTCCAGCACGTCGTCAACGTCGTGTTCGACAACGTCCACCTCACGCGCGACAACCCGAATGTTCCCTCGGACCTGGAGCAGATGCCGAACCTGCTCAACTTCATCGAGAACAACGGCGTGATGATCAGCCACAACTACACGCCGCTGATCTCGCACACGGCTGACGACATCGTCACGACGCTCACGGGTCTGTATCCCGACCAGCAGGGTCTCGCTGTGTCCAACAGCTACGGCTTCTACAACCCTGACGGCACCGAAGGCGGCTTCCCGAGCGCCTTCCAGTACTGGACGGACAAGATCGGGAACGGGACCTTCAACAACATCACCGCCGGCGGGACGAACACGCCCGCCCCGTGGGTGCCGTTCACCCGTGCGGGATGCAACGTCGGTGGCGTGTCGACGGCCAATATCGAGCTCGAGAACAACGGCAACATAATCAACGTCTTCGGTGCCAACTCAGCTGAGGCTGCTGAGGCGGCATCCAATCCGAGTCAGGCGACGAAGGACTTCATCGGCATCGCGATCCACTGCGCGAAGGGCTCGGCGGTCTGCTCGACGGTGAACAACGGCAAGGCTGATGTCCTGCCCCAGGAGCCGGGCGGCTACAGCGGTTTCATGGGCCTGTTCGGCCACAAGTACGTGGTGCCGGTCATTGCGCCCAGCGGACTCAAGGATCTGAACGGCAACGCGATCGACGGCTTCCCTGGATTCGGCGGCATCAGCGCCTCGCAGTCGCTCGGCTATACGGCGTCGATGCTCGAGCACGGCGTGCCGGTCACCTACTCGTATATCTCCGACGCCCATGACAACCACGCGTTTCCGTTCGGTGCGTACGGTCCGGGTGAGGCCGGATACGTCGCCCAGCTGAAGGCGTACGACACCGCCTTCGGCAATTTCTTCGCCCGGCTTTCCGCGGACGGCATCACGCCCCAGAACACACTGTTCAACATCACCTCGGATGAGAACGACCACTTCGCCGGCAAGCTGCTCCCCAACTGCGACGGGGTGACGACTCCGTGCGTCTACAACCACGCCACGGGGACCGGCAACATCGGTGAGATCGCGACGAACATGTCTGACCTGATGGCGAAGGCGGGCGTGACGGCCAAGTTCGACTTGCACTTCGACAGCGCGCCGGCTGTGTACCTGCTGCCGCGCGCCGGTCGCACCGACCCAGCTACGCGCCAGTTCGAGCAGGTCGCCGCGACGCTGGTCGACCCCCACAACTACGTGACGGGGCTGGCGACGCCGCTGATGCAGCGCATGGCAGACCCGGTGGAGATGCAGAACCTGCACATGATCACGGGCGACCCGTTCCGGACGCCGACGTTCATCTACTTCGGCAACCCGGACTACTTCTTCCAGACGGTCGGGTCCCCTGACTTTCTGCAGAACGCTGGATTCGCCTGGCAGCATGGCGACTTCCAACCCGATATCGTCACCAGCTTCCTCGGTCTCGTAGGGCCCGGGGTCAAAAAGCTGGGAGTCGACAACACGACATGGACGAGCCATGCCGACACACGGCCCACGATCCTTGCCCTGACCGGGCTCCAGGACGACTACACAAGCGAGGGCCGCGTGCTCTACGAGGACCTGACAGCCGCTGTTCAGCCGGGTTCAGTCAGCGGCGACAGCGCCACGGTCCTCCGGCTGGCGCAGGCTTACACGCAGCTCAACGCCCCCGTTGGCCAGTTCGGCCTCGACACACTGAAGATCTCGACCACCGCGCTGGCCAGCACCAGCTCGGGAGACGGAACGTACTCGAGCCTTGAAGCCCGGCTGATGGGCTTCGGCAACCAGCGCGACAGCATCGCGGGCCAGATGAGCGACCTGCTGAACGGCGCCGAGTTCGGTGGTCAACCCCTCAACGCTGCGCGCGCCAACGAGCTGATCAGCAGGGCTCAGAACCTGCTCGAACGGGTTCACGACCTGGCGAGTTAGTTCGAGCTGTCCGCTTCGCTTTCAGCCCTCCCCAGCGCGGGGAGGGCTTCTTTCTTATTGCGTGGGGTGCGGCTGGAGGAGCTCGGCGATGGAGCCTTCGAACGTGGAGAGCCGGCGGTGGACCTCGATCACCTCGTCCGAGCTGACGGGGTCGGTCGGGTCGACGTCAGTCCGGTGCTCTGTCCACTCCGTCCCGCACTCACACCGGTGGAACATGTACCGGTCGGTGCGGGATCGGTAGGTGTAGACGGCCGCGTCTTTCAGACGCCGTCCACAAGTGCACTTGCCCTTGTCTGACTCCAGCTTTGACCTTTGCAATGAC
>DATKFA010000151.1:0-3425 GCA_035511715.1 Candidatus Acidiferrum sp.
CGCCCAAGAAGCCCAGAGCACCACGAAAGAAGAAAGCCGATGCCTGAGCTCCGCGGCTCATCGGGCGATCAGCAGCGGAACGTCCTGACCCGCTGGTTCGGCACACGGGACCTGCACACGCTGGCCGTCTACGAGTCACAAGCCGGGGGCTACAAGGCGCTGCGCAAGTCCCTCTTCGACATGACCCCCGCCGACATCACCAACGAGGTCAAGACCTCGGGCCTTCGCGGACGCGGCGGCGCGGGTTTCGCGACGGGAGTGAAGTGGAGCTTCATCAACCGCGACGCGCCCGGGCCGAAGTACGTCGTCGTCAACGCCGACGAGTCCGAGCCCGGCACCGCCAAGGACCGCTACATCCTTGAGAACTCGCCGCACATGGTGGTCGAGGGGATCCTCATCGCTGCGTACGCGGTCGGCGCCAACCAGGCCTGGGTGTACATCCGGGGCGAGTACGACGAGCCGTATCGAATGCTGACGGAGGCGATCGAGGAGGCGCGGGCCAAGGGCTACATCGGTCCCAAGCCGTTCGGTAAGGACTTCCCGCTCGACATCCGCCTCTACCGCGGCCACGGGGCATATATCTGCGGCGAGGAGACCGCGTTGCTGGAGTCGCTCGAGGGCAAGCGCGCTCAGCCGCGGTCGCGTCCCCCCTTCCCCGCCGTCAAAGGAGCGTGGGGCCGGCCGACGCTGCTCAACAACGTGGAGACGCTGGCGACGGTGCCGGCGATCATCAACATGGGCGGCGCCGAGTACGCCAAGCTCGGCACGGCCAAGAACCCCGGCACCCGCCTGTTGACCGTCAGCGGCAACGTGCGCAAGCCGGGCGTCTACGAGGTCGAGATCGGCGCAACCTTCCGGCACATCATCATGGAGCTCGCCGGGGGTCCGCCCGAAGGTCGAAGCGTGAAGGTTTTCTGGCCCGGCGGCTCCTCCGCGCCGGTCCTACCCGAATCGATGCTGGACGTGACCTCGGACGCAGAGGCGCTGGCTGCGGCCAGATCGATGGGTGGGTCCGGCGGCGTGATCGTGATGGACGACTCGCACTGCGTCGTCGAGGCGGCGCACCGGCTGCTCAGGTTCTACGCGTACGAGTCCTGCGGCAAGTGCACCCCGTGCCGGATCGGCCAGGACTGGGCGGTCCGGACCTACGAGCGCATCCTCGGCGACGCGGGCTCGCAGGTGGACCTGGACATCCTGCAGCGCGTCTCCGACGGCCTGCAGAACGGCCGCTGCCTCTGCGGCCTGGGGGACTCGGGCGGTTGGGTCATCGACTCGACGCTGCGCCACTTCCGCGAGGAGTACGAGGACCACGCTCTGCGGCACACCTGCAACGTGGGGAAGGCGGCCGCCCCTCCGGCCCTGCGGGCCACCTCCCCGCAAGCGGGGAGGACTGATGCCTGACGTCAACCTGACCATCGACGGCCACAAGATCACCGCCCCCGCCGGGACGCTCGTGGTCGAGGCCGCCAAGACCATAGGGATCGAGATCCCGGTCTTCTGCTACCACCACAAGCTCGAAACGGTCGGGGCCTGCCGCATGTGCCTGGTCGAGATGACGCCCGGACCACCGCGCCCCCAGACCGCATGCACCACGCCCGTCACGGAGGGAATGGTCGTGAAGACGCTGAGCGCCATGGCGGTTCAGGCGCGCGCTGACATCCTCGAGTTCGAGCTCGCCAATCATCCGCTCGACTGCCCGGTATGTGACAAGGGCGGCGAATGCCCCCTGCAGGACTTCACCTTCCGGCATGGCTACCCGACCAGCCGCATCGACGGGCCGCGACTTCACTTCAAGAAGCCGATCCCCCTTTCGGACAAGATCGCGCTCGACCGCGAGCGCTGCGTCCTCTGCTATCGCTGCACGCGCTACTACGACGAGATCGCGTGGGAGCAGGAGCTGACGACCGACGAGCGCGGCGTGAAGTCGTTCATCACCAGCCAGTTCGACCAGCCGCTGCAGTCGATCTTCAGCGGCAACATCATCGACCTCTGCCCCGTCGGCGCCCTCACGTCGCGCGTGTGGCGCTTCGAGTCGCGGCCGTGGGACATGACGCATACCGAGACCGTCTGCTCGAAATGCGCCGTGGGCTGCAGCGTGACGCAGTGGCAGCGACGCGACCAGCTGGTGCGGATCACATCGCACGAGAACGACGAGATCGACGAGGGCTGGATCTGCGACCGAGGGCGCTTCGACTACACGGACGTCAACGACCCGAAACGTCTACGCACCCCCTCGATCGCCGGCGCCAGGTCCACCTGGGCCGACGCCATCAACGCGGTCGCCGCCGGCATCAAGGGCAGGGGAGCAAAGCTCGGCGTCTCCCTGCCGCAGGACATCACCAACGAGGAGGCATTCCTGTTCCGCAAGCTGCTCGACGGCCCGCTGAAGGGAGCGAGGGTCAAGATGCACGGCCGCACCGCCCTGCCCGCGCCGGCGGCGGAGGTCATGAAGATCAGAGATATAGATGACGCGCGCGTGATCGTCGTCGTCGCGTCGGACATCGAGAACGACGTACCGATCGTCGACCTGCGTGTCAAGAAGGCCGTCAGCAAGCGCGGCGCGAAGCTCATCGTCGTCTACCCCGACGGCGTGGACCTGGATCGCCACCCGGCCACACTCCACATCCGCAACGCGCCCGGCAAGGCGGCGACGGAGGTGCGCAAGCTCGCCTCGCATGATTGGCTCAAGAATCCTGGAGGACCGGTCGCCATCCTGTTCGGCGACGGCCACGGCACCGAGGACGCCGGCGACCTCGCGGCCGCGTGCGGCGAGCTGGCGCAGAAGGTGGGCGGCAATGTGATGGCGCTGTACCGCGCCACCAACGAACGGGGCGCGCTGGCGCTGGGTGTCGCCGGATGGGACAAGCTCGACGGCGTCGAGGCGCTGCTCACCTGGGGACCACCACCGACGGCCGGCGTCCCGAACACGGTGAAGTTCATGGCCGCCTGGGACCACCTGCCGCGCGACGGCTACTCCGAGGCGGTCGTCCTTCCCGCGGCTACGTTCGCCGAGCGCCAGGGCAGCTACACCAACCTGGAGGGCACCGTGCAGTTTCTGCGCCCGCCGATCGCGCTCAAGCCCCCGCTGCTGGAAGGCTGGCAGGTGCTATGCGAGCTCGGCGAGGCGCTGGGCATGCAGCTCGCCTACGTCGGCATCGTGCCGATCCAGCGCGAGATGGGACTGAGGCTGCCCGACCTCGAGCCGGAGCCAGAGCCGGTCTTGATCGGACCCGCGCACCCGTGAGCATCCCGTGACGCAGATCTCCAACGACCCGATCGGCCACTGGGTCGTCGTCGTGGTCGCGATGGCCCTGCTGCTGTTCGTCGTCCTCACCGCCACCGCCTACACCGTCTGGTTCGAGCGCGTCGCTCTGGGCCGCATCCAGCGGCGGCCGGGACCCAACCGCGTTGGACCGTTTGGCCTT
>DATKFA010000152.1:0-2947 GCA_035511715.1 Candidatus Acidiferrum sp.
CCTACGCTCAAGACCGTCGATCACGTCGCCACAACCCCTGGCATCGGCAAGTCGGCCTGGTTCAAGGACCCCGACGGAAACACGCTCGCACTCTTCCAGCCCGAGTAGCTGCTGCAGCCACCAACTTGCTGCAGACCACCAACTCGCCTGGCGAGGAGAAACAGGCGTGCGCCAGTGATGCTTCTATGAAAGTCAAGTCGCCGCTGGCGCTCCGTGTTCGAGTAGTCGGTAGAGGCTGCGGGCGAGGTAGCGCTTGAGGCAGCGGTTCGCTTCGCGGCGTGTCTTGCCCTCCTGTATCCGACGTTCGATGTAGGCGATCGTCGCGGGATGTGTGCGCTTGCGTGTGACGAGGATCATGTGCAGCGCGCGGTTGAGTTTGCGGTCGCCGCTTCGGTCGAGCCGGTGGCGGATCGTCTGGCCGGAGGAGGCCGGGATCGGGGCGGCGCCGGCGAGCCGGGCGAAAGCGGCTTCGGAGCAGATCCGTCCGTGATGTGACCAGGAGAGCACGAGCTGCGCTGCCGCATGCGGGCCGACGCCGGGTTGGTCGAGCAGTTGCGGTGCGAGTCTGCGGGTGATCGTTTCGATCTCGCGTGCGAGCTCGCGTTCCTCGGCGGTCAGTTGCAGGACGCGGCGAGCGATGGAGCGCAGCGCGAGGACGCTGCCGCGCAACTCGGGATCGCGTCGGGTCTCGGGTCGCGTGGCGGCAAGGCGTTGTAACAGGCGTGCTCGTGTCAGCGGCCGCAGCTCGCTCCGTAGCGGCTCCGGTGTTGTGATCAGCAGGTCACGCAGCTGGCAGAGCCCCGCGCGCCTGGCGTTGACCGCACCTTCCCGCGCAGCGACAAGTGCCTGCAGCGCCTGGCGTTCACCGCCGGCCCGCGGCGTTGTCGGCCGCTGCTGGCCAAGCACGCTGCGAGCGGCACGGACGGCGTCGAGCGCGTCGGTCTTGCCGCCGGAGCGGCGCTCCCGCCGCAACCGGCTCACCTCGAGCACCCGCTCACCTTGTCCGGTCAGGAAGCGCATCAGACCGGCACCGAACGAGCCGGTGCCCTCGACCGCGAAGGCTCGTCGGCCGTCAGCGTGCTTGTCGACGAGCTTCAGCGCCTGCGCGTACCCGTCGCTGTTCGCGTCGATCATCGACTCAAAGACGACTGCGCCACTCGTGAGGTGCACAACCGCGAGCGCGTGCGAGTCGCGATGCGGATCGACACCGACGATGTAGTCCAGCTGATCTGCGAGCATCCGAGATCCGACCTCCAGCCAAGCGTTGGGGGACACGAACCGGTGCCGGTCTGGGGATGGAAACCGCGGGCGGCAGAACTGTGACGGGTCACGCGCTCACAACGCGGACAGGCTTCTGATCAGGCCAGCAAGCGGCCGCCAGGCCGGTACCGGACTCTCCGCTCGGACACATCACTGGAAAGACACCGCACAGCGGGTCATTCGCAAATCGAGTCACGAACAAAGAGCACCGACACCAACCTGACAAGCGCCCCAGACGGGACCACTCACACACTCACAGTTCGGGAATGTCCCCTCTGGGCAGCGTTCAAACGAAAACCGCCCAACGCCTGTCGTTACCGAAGTCTCGCCACTGTGGCGGGCGCACCCCGCCGTGTCCGCCGACGTAACGTATGCGGACCATGGGCCGTGAGGAACGGAAGGTCGTCACTGTGCTATTCACCGACCTCGTCGGTTTCACGAGCCGTGCTGAGGAGCTTGATCCTGAGGACGTTCGCGCGTTGCTCTCGCCGTATTACGCGCGGCTGCGGGAGCAGATCGAGCGGCGCGGGGGCACCGTGGAGAAGTTCATCGGCGATGCGGTGATGGCTGTCTTCGGCGCGCCGGTCGCGCATGAGGACGACCCGGTGCGGGCCGTCCTTACCGCGCTCGCGATCCGGGACTCGTCCCCGGATCTCGAGATCCGAACCGCGGTGAACACGGGTGAGGCGCTCGTCGCCCTCGACGCCGACGTCACGGCGGGGGAGGCGCTCGTCTCGGGCGACGTCGTCAACACCGCCGCGCGGCTGCAGGGCGCCGCCCCCGTGAACGGCATCCTTGTGGGCGAGGCGACGTATCGCGCGACGCGTCACGTGATCGACTACCGGGACGCGGCGGCGGTGGAGGCGAAAGGGAAGGCGAGGCATGTGCCCGTGTGGGAGGTCGTCGCTGCGCGGCCCCGATACGGCATCGACGTGGAGCAGGTGCATCGGAGCCCGCTCGTGGGTCGTGAACGGGAGCTCTTCCTCCTGACCGATGCCTTCGCCCGCTGCCGTAGCGAGGAGAGGGCACAGTTCGTGACGCTCGTCGGCGTGCCCGGCATCGGCAAGAGCCGGCTCGTCGCGGAGCTCTTCACGACGCTTGACAACGACCCCGACGTGTACTGGTGGCGGCAGGGCCGCTCGCTTCCCTACGGCGAGAGCCGCAGCGTCTGGGCGCTCGGTGAGATCGTGAAGGCCCAGGCTGGGATCCTCGAGTCGGACGACGCACAGACCGCGCGGGAGAAGCTTGCAGCGACGTGTTCTGACGAGTGGGTGCTGTCGTACTTGTGGGCGCTGGCCGGTGTTGGCGGAGAGATCGACGAGTCGCGTGACCGCCGCGTCGAGGCCTTCTCCGCATGGCGGCGGTTCTTCGAGCTTCTCGCCGACGAGCGTCCGCTCGTGCTCGTCTTCGAGGACCTGCAGTGGGCCGACGACACGCTGCTCGACTTCGTCGACTATCTCGCGGAGTGGGTGGCGGGCGTCCCGATGCTAATCCTCGCGACCGCGCGCCCGGAGCTGCTCGACCGCCGGCCCGGTTGGGGAGGCGGCAAGCGCAACGCGACTACGATCTCGCTCGCCGCGCTCCCGGACGAGGCGACCGCCCGGCTGCTTCCGATGATGGCCGCCGAGAAGCAGCAGCTTGTGCTCGCCCGGGCCGAGGGAAATCCGCTGTATGCGGCCGAGTTTGC
>DATKFA010000153.1:0-2720 GCA_035511715.1 Candidatus Acidiferrum sp.
CACCCTGTCTCCGCGGCGTACGCCGGCCGCGGCCAGGGTGTCCGCGCATGCCTCGACCTGCTCGCGCAGCTTCGCGTACGTCACTCGGGCGCCCCCGGGCACGGCCACGGCGGTCGCATTCGGATCGCCGCGCTGCAGGACGTAGTCGAGCGTCGCCGATCTCGCCGCCTTCATGTCGCCCCGGGTGGAAGCCGCTTCCCGATCAGGAGCGCGCACTCACGCATCAGCTCGAGGATCTCCTGCCGGATGTCGACCGCCTCTTTGCTCGCGCCGCACAGCGTTCCGAAGAATCTTCCCTCCGGCGTGAACACAGGGTATGAGACGAACGTCCGGATCTCGAGGATCCTGGCGACGCTGCTGCTTGGGAACTGCTTCTGCGCGTCGGACGTGTAGTGCGGACCGCCCTCGACGACGAACCTACACACGCCTTCCGACCAGGGAAGCGTCACGTCCTCGGGGATGTGGAAGAGCTCGCTGCGGTTGCACGAGAAGACGATGTACTGCTCGTCGGTGAAGAGGCGCGTCTGGGCGAGATACGTGGAGCTGAGCCCGGTCAGATCGGCCAGCCTCTCCAGCACTCCGCGAGCCACCGATTCGAGGTCCGCACCCGATGCCGCCGCCTGCTCCAGGAGCTCTCGTGCAGATGGAGCCATGCGCAGTACGGTATCAACGTTGATTCGCAACCTGGTCGGCGCGGAATGGCGCGAGGCCTCGGACGTCGCAGAGAGCCTTCCGATCTTCAACCCGGCCACGGGCGAGGTGATCGAGCACGTCCCGTTGTCCGGCGCCGCAGACGTGGACGCGGTTGTGCGGGCGGCAGAGGCCGCTTACGTGCAGTGGTCGCGGACAGCGGTCATGGAGCGCGTGCGGCTGATGTTCCGGTTCAAGTTCGTGCTCGAAGACCATTTCGACGAGCTTGCCGCGCTGGTCACACGGCATCACGGCAAGACGCTCGAGGAGTCTCGTGGCGAGGTGCGTCGTGGGATCGAGGTTGTGGACTTCGCGTGCGGCGCACCGACCCTGCTCCAGGGGCGCACTCTCCGCGATGTGTCGGGCGGCGTGGACCAGGACCTCTATCGCTATCCGCTCGGCGTCTGTGCGGGGATCCCGCCCTTCAACTTCCCGGTGATGATCCCGCTGTGGATGTTTCCGCTCGCGGTCGTCGCCGGCAACACATTCGTCCTGAAGCCGTCCGAGCGTACGCCACTCGGTGGGGCGCGGCTGGCTGAGCTTTTCCTCGAGGCGGGCTTTCCGCCGGGAGTGCTGAACGTCGTGCACGGCGCTTCGCGCGCGGTCGAGGCCCTTCTGAGTCATCCACTCGTCAGCGCCATCTCGTTCGTCGGCTCCGCCCCGGTCGCGCGGCACGTCTACACACAGGCGGCCGCGAGCGGAAAGCGGGTCCAGGCCCTGGGCGGCGCCAAGAACCACATGGTGGTCATGCCTGACGCGGATCCCGCCGTGGCCGTCCCCGCGATCCTCAACTCCGCATTCGGCAACGCCGGCGAGCGATGCCTGGCCGGTTCGGTCGCGGTGGCGGTGGGACAGGCCGCCGACAGCCTTCTCGACCCGCTCCGCGATGCCGCTGCGAAGCTGGTCGTCGGGCCGGGCGACGAAATCGGCGTCCAGGTCGGGCCGCTGATTCGGGCGGAGCATCGCGACCGGGTCGCGGGCTACGTCGACAAGGGCGTCGCTGAAGGCGCGGAGCTTGTCGTCGACGGCCGGCGCGAGATGTCGCGCCCCGGGTTCTTTCTCGGTCCGACGATCCTCGATCGCGTCACGCCCGGCATGGCCGTGGGCCGCGAGGAGATCTTCGGTCCAGTCCTCTCGGTGTCGAGGGCGGACTCTCTGGACCAAGCCATCGCCCAGGCGAACGCCTCGTCTCTCGGCAACATGGCGACGATCTTCACGTCCTCCGGCCGCGCCGGGCGCGAGTTCCGCGAGCGAGTCGAGGCGGGTATGACCGGCATCAACGTGCCGATTGCGCAGCCTTTCGCGTTCTTTCCCTTCAGTGGCTGGAAAGGGTCGTTCTTTGGAGACCTCCACGTGCACGGCACGGACGGAATCGATTTCTATACGCGGAAGAAAGTGGTGGTGACTCGCTGGTGAGAGCGGCTGGAAACCTCTTTTCGTGGACGATCACCGCGCTGTTCGCGGCGCTGACGGTGATGCTCGGTTTCGAAAGCTGGGCGCTCCTCACCAACCACACGCCCATCACCGAATACATCCGGCCCGCCGTCCACTCGTATCCCGGCATCGCGTTTGCGGTGGCGGTCGTGCTCGGCATGATCCTCGGTCACTTCCTCTGGGGTCCGGCCTGGGGGCGCACGTCGCCCGACGGCCAGAAGCCGTGAACCTGAGCTCCCTGAACTACTCGCCGCCGACGATCCTCTCGCTCATCGCGACGGCGTTCGCACTCGTCGCGACCCTGCTGATGATCGAGGAGTCGTTTGCCTTGCGCGCGGGCCGCGATCCGCTGAGCAACAGCGTGCGGGCCATGGTGCGCCGCTTCCCACGTGTCACGTACGCGCTCGCGATCGTGATCGGCATGCTTCTCGGTCACGAGCTCTGGCCCTAGATCGAGCAGCCGAGCCGGCGGTCAGGCCTGCCGAGTGGACTGGCACCGCGATGGTGGTCGTCTCCGCGGTGGCGTTCGGGACGCTGTCGATCTTCGCCAAGCTGGCCTACAACGATGGGCTGGGCACCGTGCAGCTGCTCGCGTT
>DATKFA010000154.1:0-9252 GCA_035511715.1 Candidatus Acidiferrum sp.
TGCCCATGACGCCGCCCATCTGCCTGCGCTGGCCCGCGGCTTCTCGTGCGCCTCCCGGTCGCGCGATCATGCGACCGCCGCCTCGCCCAGCTGCGAGTCCACGATCTCGCGGTAGGGCTCGCAAGTCTTCATCAGCTCGTCGTGCTTGCCGATGCCGACGACCTTGCCCTCGTCCAGGACGATGATCCGGTCGGCGTGCATGATCGTGCTCACGCGCTGGGCAACGATGACCACCGTCGCAGCGCGCGTGTCCGCTCGCAAGGCGGCGCGCAGCCGCGCGTCGGTGCCGGCGTCAAGGGCCGAGAAGCAGTCGTCGAAGAGGTAGACCTGCGGGCGCTTGACCAGCGCGCGGGCGATCGCGAGGCGCTGGCGCTGGCCGCCGGAGACATTCGTGCCGCCCTGGTCGATGGGCGCGTCGAGCCCGCCCTGCATCGCCTCGACGAAATCGCGCGCCTGCGCCACCTCGAGCGCGTGCCACAGCTCCTCGTCGGTCGCGTCCTCTTTGCCGAAACGCAGGTTGCTCGCCACGGTCCCGCTGAACAGGTACGCGCGCTGCGGCACGATCCCCATCCGGCTCCACAGGCGTTCGAGCCGCTGGTCGCGCACGTCGACGCCGTCGACGAGCACCGCGCCGGTGGTGACATCGAAGAAGCGGGGGATGAGGTTCAGGAGCGTCGTCTTGCCCGAGCCGGTGCCACCGATGATCGCGGTCGTCTCACCTGGCTTCAGCTCGAACGCGATGTTCTCCAGCACCGGCTTCTCGCCGCCGGGGTAGCCGAAAGTGACGTCGCGAAACTCGACCACGCCGGTGCCTTGCGCCGGCTCCACGGGCCGAGCAGGCTCTTCGATCGTCGGTCTGGTGGTGACCACCTCCTGCAGCCGCGCCGCGCTGGCTTCCGCGCGCGGCACGAGGATGACCAGCGCGATGGCCATCATCAGCGACATGAGGATCTGCATGATGTACTGCAGGAAAGCGGTCATGTTGCCGATCGGCATCTGACCACTGTCCACGAGGTGGCCGCCGAACCAGAGGATCGCGACGGTGGTCAGGTTCATCACGAGCAGGACCGCGGGGAACGCGAAGACGAAGATGCGGTTCACGCGCAGCGCGGTCGTGGTCAGGTCGTAGTTCGCCTCCTCGAAACGCCGTTTCTCGAGGTCGGCCCGGATGAACGCCCGGATGACGCGGACGCCCATGATCTGCTCGCGCAGGACCTGGTTGATCTTGTCGATCTTTCCCTGCATCGAGCGGAACAGCGGAACCGCCTTGACGAACATGAACGTCACGATTCCCGCCAGGACCGGAACGACGATGACGAGCAGCGCGGACAGCTGAACGTCTTCGCGCAGCGCCATGATGATCCCGCCGACGGCCATGATCGGCGCCATGACCATCATGGTCAGCGCGATCTGGAGGAAGAGCTGGATCTGCTGCACGTCGTTGGTGTTGCGGGTGATCAGCGAAGGCGTGCCGAACCGGTTCATCTCACGGGCAGAGAAGTCCTGCACGCGGCCGAACACCGTAGCGCGAAGGTCGCGTCCGACGCCTTGCGAGGTCAGGGAGGCCCAGTAGATGCCGCCGATGGCGACCACCCCCAAGCCAAGCGTGATGGCCAGCATCACGGCGCCGGTCCTCCAGATGTAGGGGACGTCTCCCGTGGCGATGCCGTTGTTGATGATGTCGGCGTTGAGGTTGGGAAGGTAGAGGTTGGCGATCGTCTGGACGAGCACCAGCACGCCCACGATCGCGACCTCACGCACATACGGCCTCAAATAGCTGCGCAGAAGCTGAATCAGCACTTGCCAGACCCTACCAGAACCATTTGATCATATCAAATGATTGACCTGCGTCAAGCCATTTGGTAAACTCGAATCGGTGAGGCGAGCCGACGTTCCGAACGACGAGCTCCGGTCCATCATGAGGGCGTGGGGCCGGCAGCAGCTTGCCTTCTCCGACGAGACCATGCACTTCTTCATGGACGTTGAGCTGACCATGGCCCAGTTCCGGGCCCTGGTCATGATTCGGCGTTGGGGTCCACAGACCGGCCGGGAGCTCGCCGGGAAGCTGCACGTCACGCCGGGCACGCTCGTGCCGCTCGTCGACCGGCTCGAGGAGCAGGGTTACCTGCGACGGGTGCCTGACAAGGAGGACCGGCGGCTCACCTGGCTCGAGCTGACCCCCAAGTCCGACCGCCTCTTCCGGCGCCTTTGGGGAATGGGCGCCGCCAGGATCGCTACCGCGATATCGCACCTGGTGCCGAAAGACCGCGCCGAGCTCAGGCGTCTCCTGACCCGCGTGGCCGAGCATCTCGAGGCCGGTGCGGCCGACCGAACTGAGGCCGAAACAGCCTCGGCCTGAACTCAAAATCGGCCGGAAGCTGAGTCAAAACTCGTAAAGAGGCGTTCTCGTTGCGTGCTCCTGCACGCAGCTCTGTTCTATGGCGCGCTCAGCGCCGCCACCACGCTGGTGGCGTTCTACCCCGGCGCGATCCGGTCGCGGTTCTGGATCGGGTTGCCGCTCGCCGCCGTGCTCGTCGTGCTGGTCGCGTGGAACGCGTCGATCCTCGCCGCCGATAGGGATTTCGAGATCGGGCTCTCGGTGATTGCGGTGGTGGTGACGGGCGCGACCCGGCTGGCGATGCGCCGATGGAGCTGGCTCGGCGCCCAGCTGTTTGCGGCCGCGACTCTTGCCTCGCTCGCGTACCTGCTCTACGCGGCTTCGATCACATACGCCGTAAGTGGCGACCTCGTCTACCTCATCGCATCGTCGCTGCTGCTGCTGCTGGAGATAGCCGCGCTGTCGTTATCCATGTCCTACCTCTTCGAGATCGTCGATACGGTGAGCCGGAGCGCTGAGCCCGTGCACGGGAGCGATCCGAACTACCTCCCCAGGATCGCCGTGCAGGTGCCGGCATACAACGAGCCCCTCGAGGTCGTCGGCGAGACGCTGAAGGCGCTCGCCGCTCTCGACTATCCCGAGCTGATCGTGCAGGTTGTGGACAACAACACGCCCGACCGCGAGAGCTGGGAGGCGCTCAAAGCCGAGTGCGAGCGGCTCGGCCCTCGGTTTCAATTCATGCACCTCGAGAACTGGCCGGGCTTCAAGGCCGGCGCGCTGAACGAGGCGACGCGGCGGCTGCCCGAGGGCGTCGAGATCCTCGCGATCGTCGACTCGGACTACGTCGTCAAGCCGGACTGGCTGCGGTCGGTCGTCGGACACTTCGCCGACCCGAAGGTTGCCTTCGTGCAGACCCCGCAGAACTACCGCGATTGGCAGGACGACCAGTACCTGCGCGGGCTCTACTACAGCTACCGGTACTTCTTCGAGATCACCATGCCGTCACGCGCGCACCGCAACGCCATCATCTTCGCGGGCACGATGGGCCTCATCCGGCGCAGCGCGCTGGAGGAGGTCGGGGGATGGAATCCCGACATCGTGACGGAGGACGCCGAGGCAAGCCTCCGCATGCTGGCGCGTGGCCACAGCGGCGTGTATATCCAGCGAGCGTACGGCCACGGCCTGATGCCCCTGAGCTTCGACGGGCTCAAAAAGCAACGCTTTCGCTGGGCGCTAGGGGGCGTGCAGATCCTGCGCCTGCACTGGCGCCGGCTGCTGCTGCCCGGGCAGGGCGGGCGACTGACGATCGCGCAAAAGGTGCACTACCTCCTCGGCAACGTGCAGTGGTTCGGCGATGCGTTGATGTTCTGCTTCACGATCCTGCTGCTCCTGACGGCCCTCTCCACCGCGATGCACCATCAGCTGCCGATCCGCCGCCTGACCGGGGTCGCGCTCGGGCTGCCGATCGCCTTTCTCGCCGGCGGGCTGCTGCGCGCAGTGTGGGCCATGAAGATCAAGACGCGCTGCACCTGGCGTGATGCGATCGCTGGGCTTCAGGTGTGGTTCGCGCTGAGCTGGGTCGTGACGCTGGCGTGCATCCGAGGGTTGATCAAGTTCCGCACCACGTTCCTTCGCACGCCCAAGGAGAAGGAAGGGGAGGCGTCGATCGTCGCCGCGCTGCGTTCCGCGCAGATCGAGACCCTGCTCGCGGCCACCGGGCTCGCGGCCGCGATCGTGATGGTGATCCGGGCGCCTTCGATCTCGACCGGCGCGCTTGCCATCCTTCTTCTGTTCCAGGCGGCGATCTACGCGAACGCGCCGTGGGCCGGCGCATCGGCCGAAGGCATCCAGCTCACGCCTCTGCGGCGGGCTTACCGACGCTCGGCCCAGTCCACCGGAGGGCGGCCCGGACTCGGGGCCCAGACGCTCGCCGTGCCCGCCACCCTGGCTGTGGTTGCGCTGGTCCTGGTGCTGCTCGTCTCGCTGGCCACGCCGGCCGCCCCGCCCGAGCCGACCGCGGCCGCGCCGGCCGAGCAACCCGCGGCGCCGGCCGCGTCGTCGCCCTCGAGCACTCCCTCGGTATCCCCGAGCGCGTCTCCGGTAACGTCACCGTCGGCGTCGGCGTCGGCGTCCCCGTCGCCGTCGGCGTCCCCGTCGCCGAAGCCCTGACGCCGATTCCCAGGAAACGCTCAGGATCCGTCTAGTCGCCTCCCAGCTTGCAGGACGACTCTGAAGGCCAAGAAAGCGTCCCAGGAGGTTTGCAGAGGAAGTCCAATGTCACTCGAAGGTCAGGGCGAAACGCCAGGTCAACCGGAGCAGCCGAGCCAGCCTGCTGGCTTGCCGCTTCCACCCGCGTACTCAGAGGGGATGGGCGCCCCGCCGCCGTGGGCGCCGACCCCGCCGGCCCCGCACTCCGTCTCGTTCTGGAACAGGATTGCGGCCTACATCGTGCTGATCGCCGTGGTGGCCGCCGCGGCCGGCGCCGGCATCGGCTGGAGCCTGGCGCGGGCGGTCAGCCCCTCACATCAGTCCGCCAACGCGACAACGCCAGAGTCGCCGATCAGCGCCGCGACCCCAAGCACCGGTTCGGGCAACAGCGCCGTCAGCGCGATCGCCGCGAAGGTCGATCCAGCGATCGTCGACATCAACACCACGCTGGGCAACGGTCAGGCCGCTGGGACCGGCATGATCATCAGCTCCACCGGCGAGATCCTCACCAACAACCACGTGGTCACCGGCTCGACGAGCATCTCGGTCACCGTGCAGGGTCGGTCGCAGACTTATTCGGCGCACGTCGTCGGCGTGGACATCTCGCAGGATGTCGCTGTGATCCAGATCGACCAGGGCGTCTCGGGTCTTTCGACGGTGACGTTTGCCAACTCGTCTTCGCTGAACGTCGGTGACGCGGTCGTCGCCATCGGCAATGCGCTCGGCCAGGGCGGCGCACCGCACGTCGAGACCGGCCGGATAACAGCGCTCGACCAGACGATCACCGCGAGCGAGGGCGGCGGCAGCGCCGAGACGCTCAACGGCTTGATCCAGAGCGACGCCGTCATCTACCAGGGCGACTCCGGCGGCGCGCTGGTCAACCACGCCGGGCAGGTGGTGGGCATGATCACCGCGGGCCAGGCACAGGGCTTCCGCTCGTCGGCGTCCACGGTCGGTTACGCGATCGCCTCCAACACCGCGCTGTCTGTCGTCAACCGGATCCGCGCCCACGAGGTCGCGTCGGACCTGACGTACGGGCAGGTCGGATACCTCGGGGTCGCGGTGCAGTCGATGGACGCGGCCGCGGCGCAGCAGCTGGGCCTCAACGTGACCTCCGGCGCGCTGGTCACAGCGAACCCGCAGTCGGGCACGCCCGCGGCGAACGCCGGGATCGGCAGGTACTCGGTGATCGTCAAGGTGGGCGACAGCGACGTGACCTCGGCGGACACCCTCGGCACCGCCATCAAGGCCCACAAGCCAGGCGACAGCGTGTCGGTGACGTGGGTCAACTCGAACGGCACCCACACCGCGACGGTCACCTTCGCGGGAGTCAACCCCTAGCCGTTTTGCGCTACCCCCGGATGGTCCGGACCATCCGGGGTTTCACACTCGACGAGCTCGGTTCGTCCGGACGATCCGTGAAAGTCCAGCCCCCACAAACCGCGGCGCGACCAGCCAGGTGGCTAAGGAAGCGGGGCTGTATCGCCCGCCTGTATCCTTGACGGGTTGTGCGAATAGTCGTCAAGGATCCTGAGGAGTTCGAGCAGGCTTTGCGCGAGTTCCGCCGCAAGGTGCAGGAACAGGGACTCGTGCGCGAGATGCGACGGCGCTCGCACTACGTCCCGCCGGCCGAGGCACGGAAGATCAAAAGCCTGCGCGCCCGCCGGCGGAGGACCCGCTAAGCCGCCCGGTATAATCGCCGGGTTCGGTGATCATGGCGGAGGGGAGACACCCGTTCCCTTTCCGAACACGGAAGTTAAGCCCTCCAGCGCCGATGGTACTGCCGGGGTAACCCGGCGGGAGAGTAGGTCGTTGCCGAGCACTTATTTTGGCCGCGGGCCTCTTTGGCTGGCGGCCAAAACACTTCAGTAGGGAGTGCGCCCTGGTCTTCCGAGCTCTATCCCAGAGCGATCTCGGGCTCGACGACGCTCTCCGCCCGCAGCCTGGGCAGCAGGAAGTAACACCGGACGCCAAGGAGCACCAGCAGCCCGACCAGCGCCGCCAGCACGTCCAGCACCACCTGGCCGACGTGCGCGTGGAACAGCACGATGAGAACGGCCTCGGCCACGACCCCGAGGGCGAGCACGGGCATGAACACGCGGTCGTGTACGGCCATGAAGAACTGCACCAGCAGGTTGTCCAGCGAAAGCGCGAGACCTATGAGTCCGACCGGAAACACCAGCGGGATCGCATCGCGAAAGCTCGGTCCGAACAGGACGCCGACGACCAGGCCCGGCACGACGGCGAAAACGAGCAGCGCGCCCGCTCCGAGGGCCGTCAGGATCCCCGCCGACGACATCAGGATGCGTCCCGGATGCTCCTCTTTCGCGACCGCCTCGACCACGCGCGGGAAGAGGACCTGGCTGACGCTCAGGGTCAAGAAGTAGAGGATCGTGCCGATCTTGTTGAGCCCGCCGTAGATCCCCGCGTCGTGGTCGCTCAGGTAGTGCTTCGCCAGGATCACGTCCTGGTTGTAGAGGATCAGCACTCCAATGATGCCGACCGAGGCGGTGAGCGAAAAGTTCGCCATCACCCGCAGGTAAACGCGCTGCTGCCCGCGGCGGAAGTGGTCGCGCAGCGAGAAGAGGCCGAGAAAGAACACAAACGCGAGGCCCGCGAACACCGCACTCATCGCGCCTGAAACCGCGTACGGGCCGACCAGGAGGAACACGACGGTCGTGCGGATGACGAGCTCGAGCGACAGGTTCATGGAGAGCGACGTGAACCGCTGAAGGCCCTGGAGGATCCCGCGCGGGATTGCCACCTGCCATATCAATGCGATGGAAAAGCCGAGCACGAGGATCGGGATGCTGGAGCCGACGTGTCCGTAACGGGCGATCGGACGGGCGAAGAGCGTGGTCAGGAGAATGAGGACGAGGCATGGTATGGCTACCAACCGCACCGTGCGCGCCAGCAGGGACCGGACGCCCGGGTCGCCGCGGGCGCTGAGCATCGCGGTGTAGCGCGCCAGGACGATGATGATGATCAGCGCCGGTCCGGTTCCGATTGCGTACACCGCGATCAGGAAGGCGACCTGGCTGTAGACCTCCGGACCCAGCACGCGACCGGCGATGGCGTGGTAGACGAACCCGCCGACTCCCGCCACGAGGCCGCCGAAAAAGAGGATCAGATTCTGGCGGACAAGCCGGTTTCGCTGGACCTGGGCCAGCAGCTGGCCGAGGTCCAGTCGCTGCACGTCGGGGGATTGTAGAGGCCCGTCCGGGATAATTCTTGGCCGATGCCCGATCCCAGCAAGCCACTTGTCACCGCGCTCGTCGTGAGTCGCAACTCGAAGGACGAGCTGCTGCAGTGTTTGAAGGCGTTCTTCGCCAGCGCTGAGGTGCCTGTCGATGCAGTCGTCGTCGACAACGACTCTTCGGATGGATCGCCCGCCGCCGTGACCGATGAGTTCCCGCAGACGACGGTGCTCGTGCAGTCGAAGAACCTGGGCTACGGACGCGCGGCCAACGTCGGTCTCGAGAGGTGCCAGGGTCGGTTCGTCCTGCTGCTCGGCCCGGAGGTCATCCTCGACCCGCAGTGCGTCGGCCGCCTCGCCGACCTGCTGCTGACCCGTCCTGACGCCGGGGCGGTCGGGCCGCGACTCACGCTTCCAGGCGGACGCCTCGACCCTGACGCGCGCCGTGCGTTCCCGATCCCGAGCACGCTCTTCTATCAGACCGTCGGGCTCAGCAAGCTGTTTCCCAAGAGCCCGCGATTCGGCCGGTACAACATGGGGCACGTCAATGAGTCGGAGGTCCACGAGATGGACGCTGGGTCCGCGGCGTGCCTGATGCTGAGGCGATCGGCGCTGGACCGCGTCGGTTTCTTCGACCCGCGCTACTTCATGTTCGGCGAGGACCTCGATCTCTGCTACAGGCTCAAGCTCGGCGGCTGGAAGATCTTCTACCTCCCGACCGCGGGCGCGCGACGCAACGCGAAGCCGGCCCCACCCGAGCGCCAGCGCCAGGCGTCGTTGGAGCGACATCGCGCCATGTGGACCTACCACTTCAAGCACCACTCAGAAGACCAGTCGGCGTTTGGGAACGGGCTTGTCTGGGCGCAGATCTGGGGCAGCTACGTCGCGGAGCAGGTGCGGAGCACGCTCGGCCGCGGCAGGCGCGAGGCGACATAGCTTCGTGTACCACCAGATCTCGCGCAACAAGCGCAACAGCATCATCGTCATCGGCGGCTTCCTGCTCGTTTGGCTCGCGGTCGGCGCCATCATCGGCCTCATCGCGTCGGGCGAAAGCGGCGCGATCGTGGGAGCGGTCATCCTCGGGCTCCTCGGCGTGGGCGCTGCCCTCTACGCCTACTACCTCGGCTCCGCGACGGTGCTCGCCGCCATGGGCGCGCAGGAGGCGAATCCGCAGCAGTACCAGCAGCTCAACAACATCGTGCAGGCGCTGGCGATCGGCGATGGCCTGCCCCTGCCGAAGGTCTACGTCATCAACGACCCGAGCCCCAACGCTTTCGCGACCGGCCGGGACCCAAACCATGCCTCAGTCACTGTCACGACGGGGCTGCTGCAGATGATGAATCGGGAGGAGCTCGAGGGCGTGCTCGCGCACGAGATGAGCCACATCAAGAACTTCGACGTGCGGCTGCTGCTCGTCGTGACGACCATGATCGGTTTGGCCGCGATCATCGCCGGCGTTTTCTGGAACAGCGTGGGCCGGATGCGATTCGGCGGGCGCAACAGCGGGCAG
>DATKFA010000155.1:0-5534 GCA_035511715.1 Candidatus Acidiferrum sp.
GAGAAAGCGGCCGGGCTACTACACCCTGATGCTCATCACCAACGCCATCTTGTTCGGTGGCACGCTCTGGATTCTCACCCTCGTCCACAGCTGGTGGGCGACCGCGGTCATCGCCGCCGCCCTGGGCGTTGTCTCGGGTCAGCTCGGCTTCCAGCTGCACGACTCCGGACACCGTCAGATGTTTGCCAGCCGGCGCCTCAACGCGGTCATCGGGATCGTGACGGGAAATGGCTTGCTCGGGATGAGTCATGGATGGTGGGTCGACAAGCACAACCGCCATCACGGCAACCCGAACAACATCGACCTCGACCCGGACATCGACATCGGGGTGATCGCGTACTCCGAAGAGCAGGCCGTCGCCAAGCGTGGCCTCGCGCGCTGGATCGTCCGCCACCAGGCGGGTCTGTTCTTCCTGCTGGTCTTCGGCCTTGCGTGGACCATGCACGTCAGGAGCGTGCGGTTCCTCGTCAGCACAAAGGAGCGGCTGCGCTGGGTCGAGGCGGCTGTGCTGTGCCTCCACGCGCTTGCATTTCCAGCGCTGCTGCTGTTGATGGTCGGGCCGTGGCGCGCCCTGCTGGTCATCGTGATTCAGAAGTGCATCGGAGGCTTTTACCTGGCCTCGGTCTTTGCCCCGAACCACAAGGGCATGCCGCAGATCGAGAAGGGTGGGGAGCTCGACTTCCTGCGCTCGCAGGTGCTCACATCGCGCAACGTCAGGTCGAACCCGTTCACTGACCTGCTCTATGGGTCGCTCAACTACCAGATCGAGCACCACCTGTTCCCGACCATGCCTCGCTGCAACATCCGCCGCGCGCACAAGATCGTTCGCGATTACTGCGCCGAGGTGGACGTCCCCTATTACGAGACGTCGATCTACCGCTCGTATCGCGAGATCCTGAGCTTCCTGCATGAGGTCGGGGCGCCGCTGCGCAGCGCACCGGCCTGAGACGCCGTCAGACGATCAGCTGGGCAAGAAGCCTTCGGGTCACGGCGGGTAGATCTTTTCGCAACCAGTAGTAGACCCAGATACCCCGCTTCTCGCAGTCGACGAGCCCGGCTTCTCTCAGCTTCGCCATGTGATGCGAGATGGTCGGTTGGGTGAGCTCGAGGTCGTTCGTGAAGTCGCAAATGCAGACCGGCTGCTCGGCCTTCCAGAGGACCGCCACCATGGTCAGGCGGGTCGGATCCGCCAGCGCCTTCATCAGCTCCGACGTGCGTTCCGCCCACTGCTGGTCGACCTCCGGCAGCGTGCAGCACACACCGCGTTCGCGTACGACCGGCAGTTGTTTGAGCGCCACGGACGTGATGGTACACGACCCATAGACATTCGTCGATGACTGTGTTACGCTCCGACCCATCGACGGATTTCGATGGAAGGAGTTCCAGGTCATGGGTGAGGTCAGGGAAGCCGTCCGGTCGCGCTACGCAAGAGCGGCCAAGCAGATCGACGTGCTCAGCGCGTCTTCGTCTCCGGGAGAAGGCTGCTGCCAGGCCGACGGCCCAGACTGTGGCTGCAGCGGCTCCTATTCGACCCAGGAGTTGAATGAGATCGGCCTCAGCGAGGCCGTCAGCCTCGGCTGTGGCAACCCGACGATGCTGGCCAGGCTGGAGCCCGGCCAGGTCGTTCTCGACCTGGGCTCTGGCGCCGGCCTCGATGTGCTCCTGTCGGCACGCCGTGTGTCACCCGGCGGGCAGGCATACGGAGTCGACATGACCGAGGAGATGCTTGCCCTGGCCAACGCCAACAAGGCGAAGGCAGGCGTCACCAACGCGACCTTTCTGAAGGGCACGATCGAGAACGTGCCGCTTCCGGACGCGTCGGTCGACGTCGTGATCTCGAACTGCGTCATCAACCTCGCTGAAGACAAGTCGGCGGTGATCAAGGAAGCATTTCGCGTCCTCAGGCCAGGAGGGCGACTGGCAGTCGCGGACATGGTCGAGCTCGAGCCGCTCGCGCCGGACATCAAGAGGTCGTTGGACCAGTGGGCCGGATGCATCTCTGGAACCATCCCGATTGACGACTATCAGGCTGCACTCGTCGCCGCGGGCTTTGAAAACCCGGAGTTCGAGATCCACGCGACGGAGAGCATGCCCGGGGTGGACGGCAAGGTCGGAAGCGCCTACATCAAGGCGCGCAAGCCGTAGTCGCGATGTCAGCTCGCTAGCCGGTCGGATAGGCGAGGATCGAGCAGTAGCCGCTGCACTGCGATGCGAGCCTCGACCTCAGTAAGACAGGACAGAAATCAAGAAGCAGCGCCGCCGCTCCGGTAATGCGGTGATCGCGTGAGCCACATACATCGTGAGAGGCTGACGGCTTCGGACCGATGCTGACAGACCTGGCGAGCGTCCCCAAACCACTTCCGTCGCGATGGCGCAGCCTGGTCGAACCGGGCCTTCTCTTGACGACCGCTGGACTCTGCCTGGTCGAGACGACTGCCGGCCTGCAGACCCTTCTCGTCGCCACCGTCCTTCCGCGCGCAGTTCGCGACATAGGCGGGATTCAGCTTTACGGGCTCGTGTTCAGCGCGTACATGCTCGCGGGGATCGTTTCGATTCCCGCGAGTGGGGCGGACGCCGACCGTCACGGCCCGGCGCGGCCGCTACTCAAGTATTCCGCCTACTTCCTGGTGGGCACGGTGATGTCCGCGCTCGCGCCGTCGATGCCGCTTCTCGTCGTCGCCCGACTGATTCAGGGATACGGCGGCGGCGCGATGTACTCCCTCGCCTACGGCATCGTCCCCCGGGTCTATCCCACGCAGCTGCGCCCAAAGATGCTGTCCTTGCTCAGCGGCGTGTGGGTGGTGACCGGACTCCTCGGACCACCGGTCGGCGCGCTGCTCGCCAGCACGGTCGGATGGCGGTGGGCGATCGCGGTCGCGATCCCGACACTCCTCGTCGGGTACGCCGTGTTCTCAGCACGCGTTCGCCACATTCCGGCCGAGAACGCAAGCAGACGGCAGGGATCCAGCGCCGCGGTCGTGTTGATGATCGGCTCAGCCGTCTTCCTGGCAGGACTGTCGATCGGCGGTTGGGGTTGGGTCGCTGCTCTCGGTGGGCTCGCGTTGGCGTTGCCTGCGCTCAGACCGCTCATCCCTCCGGCGATGCGCCGAGGTCTTTATGGCATCGCGCTGGTGCTCTCGTTCGGCCTCAACATGAGCTTCTTCACCGTCGATTCGTTCTTGCCGCTGATGCTCACGAGCGTGCGCGGGACCTCGCTCGCGATAGCTGGAGCTGCCGTCACCGCATCTGCGATCTCGTGGTTTCCTGGCAGCCTCTGGCAGCAGCGGGTCGCGGAGCGCCTCAGCCTGCGGCGCCAGGCCCTCATCAGCTGCGCGGTGTTGCTCGCGGCGGAGTGCGTCGTGGCGGCGGCGATCGTGGGCATTCCTTTGTGGGTGGTGTTCCTCGGCGCCATCGGCGAAGGTCTGGCGATGGGCGTCGCGTTCAACATCGTGCTTCTCATGGCGATGGAACCGTCGGGCGATCATGGGGTGGCAACCCTGACGTCGACACGTTTTCTGGTCGGCCGTCTTGGATTGGTGCTGGGCACAGGACTCGCCGGCGTCTCCGTCGCGGCGGGGTCGCAGGTCGGCGGATCTTTGACCGCGGGACTCGCCGGTGCGATGGGAATCGCAATCGTGGGTGCCGTTGTCGCCTTGCTGGCGGCCGGGCGGATGGCCCGGGTCGCGAATCCCTAGGTCTGAAGGGCCGAACGGCTGCGCGTGATCGCGCCCGTCGATGAGCAGGACGGCCGCGACGACAGCCAGCACCGCGGCGATGCCACCGACCGCCTAATCTGACGGCGTGCATTTCGTCGCGACGGCGCTTGTCGTCGCGGTGGCTGCCCTCCATGTCTATTTCCTGGTGCTCGAGATGTTTCTGTGGACGGGATCGGTCGGGCGGCGCACGTTCCGCATGACAGCTGACTTTGCCGAGTCCACGAAGACCCTCGCGGCCAACCAGGGCCTGTACAACGGCTTTCTGGCCGGCGGGCTCGTCTGGGCCTTGATTGCGTACGGGATCCCAGCCGGCCGGCCGATCATCACCTTCTTCCTCGTGTGCATCGTGATCGCGGGTGTGTTTGGGGCAGCCACGGTCAGCCGTCGGATCCTCCTGGTCCAGGCGCTCCCAGCATTGCTGGCCGGCGGATTCCTCTGGCTCGCCTGACTAGACTGGTCGGAGTGCTCAAGCCGGAACAGGTCTCACATTTCCGAAAGAAGCTGCTCGACGAGCAGCGCGCAATCGAGGCTCGAATCGCGGCCAGGCAGGGCGACATCATGGACACCGTTCGCGATGAGGAAGGGGTCGGCGACGACGACGACGAGGCACAGCGGATCTACGACCGCGAAGACGGCATCGTTTCCAACGAGCTCGACGCTCAGCAGCTGCAGCAGGTCAAGAACGCTCTCGCCCGCATCGATGCGGGGACGTACGGCGTGAGCGAGGTGTCGGGCAAGCCGATTCCAATCGCTCGCCTCGAAGCGGTTCCCTCCGCGACGAGGTTGGTGAACGAAGAATCGGCCTGATCTCGACAGAGTGACCCCGGGCCGCGTGGTGATCGTGGGCGCGGGAATGGCAGGAGGAAATGCCGCCCGCACTCTTCGAGAAGAAGGTTTCGATGGCCCGGTCACGATCATCGGTGACGAGCCTGGCGTGCCGTTTGGTCGACCGCCGCTCTCCAAGACGTACCTGCGCAGCGAGGAAGACCTGACTGGCTGGTTGGTCAAGCCGGCCGGCTGGTATGCCGAAAACGACATCGAGCTGGTCCGCGCCTTTGTGAATCGGATCGATACAGACAAGCGGCGCCTCGAGCTGGATCCACCGAACACGATCGAATACTCAAAGCTGCTGATCGCGACAGGCGGACGGAACCGCCGGCCCCAGATTCCCGGCGTGAACCTCGAAGGTGTCTACCAGCTGCGAACGGTGGCGGACTGCGACGCCATCAAAGGAGCGGCGCGTCCCGGCTCGCACGCGCTGGTGGTCGGGATGGGATTCATCGGAAGCGAGGTAGCCGCCTCGCTCCGTCAGCTCGGCGTCGCGGTGACAGCCGTGTTTCCGGGCAAGTTTCCGCTTGCCTCGGTGCTGGGGCCGGAGATGGGCGAGACGATGGCCGGCATCCACGCCGGCGCCGGCGTGGATCTGATCGCCGCCGAAAGTGTCGAGCGGCTCGAGGGATCGAGGCGGGTCGAGCGAGCCGTCCTGAAAAGCGGGAGGAGCATCGACTGCGACCTGGTCGTCGTCGCCGTCGGGATCGAGCCCAACACTGAGGTCGTACGCGGCACGGAAGTTGCGCTGGACAACGGCATCCTCGTCGACAGTTCATGCCGCACCAACGTTCCCGATCTGTTCGCCGCGGGCGATGTTGCCAATCACCTGCACCCGCTCTTCGGTCGGGTTCGCGTTGAGCATTACAACAACGCCGAGAAGCAGGGGACCGCGGTGGCAAGGTCGATGCTCGGGTCCGACGCGCCGTACGACTACCTGTACACGTTCTGGTCAGATCAGTACGAGGACAAGCTGGAGTATGTCGGGCA
>DATKFA010000156.1:0-7804 GCA_035511715.1 Candidatus Acidiferrum sp.
CTTCTGGAAGTTGGTCGAGCTTTCCCACACGACATAGAGGTTTCCGTTGGCCGGGTCGATGGCGACCTCCTCCAGGCCGTCGCCAACGCGAAGCGCCTCGCCGGTGTTCGGGTCGTGCACCCCAAGGCTATTGAACGGGGCGATGATCTGCGGCTGCGTCCACGTGTCACCGCCGTCGGTCGACTTGACAACGGCAACCTGTGCATTGCTTCGAGTGCCCTGTCGCGGCGTGTTCGGCGAGATGATCAGGTCCAGGAAGTCGTAGAGCGTGCCGTTGCGCGGGTCGACGACGATGATGTTGCCGATTGTCTGCTGCCGCTGGTTGGTGTTGACGATGACCTTGGCCTGACTCCACGTCTGGCCGAAGTCTGTGGTCTTGGAGAAGAACCCGGGCCCGGTGTAAGACGAGGTGTGCGGGTTGTCGTCGGGGTTGTCGGTCGGCTCGAACAGCGTGTCCCACACCGTGTAAGCCGTACCGGCGTGCGACATCCGTGGATCCGCAGTGGTCGAATTCTTGTCGGTGCTCTGGTTGAACTGGGAGAACGCAGAGCCCGGAATCGCCTGGACGCCAGTCCAGGTGGCGCCGAAGTTTTGCGACGTGGCCACGACGACGGAGTTGGCGTTGGCCGGAGCACCGTTAGCTCCAAACCCGAGGTTGAACGCTAGCGCCGACGCGTAGGCCGTTCCGTCCGGCCCAAAAGAAACCCACGGGTCCGAGTTGCGAAGGTAGATCTGCAGTGAAGACGGCGCGCCCGGGGCGCAGAGGTCCCACGGCATCGTGCCGTTGCTCCATCCCGCTCCACCGTTGGCCGACGTGCCCAGGCCGATTCCGTGGCCGCCGCCGTTGGACCAGCGGTCCTCGTGCCACATCCCGATCACGTTGTCGCCAAAGACGCCAACTGTCGGCTCGACCTCGGCGTTCAGGAAATTGCGCCCTCCGCTAGCAGCGATCTGCGGTGCGTCCTGCGATGCACACGCCGCGAGCGGCGACGCAAGGGCGGAAGCCCTGACCGGCGTCGTCACGCCCGCAACTGCGGTGGTCGACGTGACCAGCGTGAATGCGCTCGAAAGCGCAGCAATCCAGATAGCCCTCTTTAGCAATTGGCAATTCCCCCCAAATCAAGACGAGCCAGCCTGCTTGCTAAAGAACTTAATCCCAGTCGACACGTTCGCGCAACCACGCAGTTGCGACGCGTCCCTGCGCCGCCTGGAACGCGCGGACCGTCGGTATTCCTTGCGGCGGCGGCTCCAGCGCACGCACGACGAAATATCCAGCGAGGCTGCAGATCACGGCATCGATCGCCTCGCGGGAAACGCCTCGCAGGTCCAGGCGCCGAAGAAGGTCTTCGCACGCCGGTCCGCCCTGCATCGCGACGCTGGGTGCCATCGCGACCAGGTCTACCCACGCCGCTCCGATTCGCGCCCACGGCCAGTCGAGCACGTAGACGCGATCGCCGGCGAGCAAGAGATTGTCGGCGCGGATGTCGCAGTGGACAAGAGCGTCCCCGTCGACCATATCCGGTGCGCGACTTTCCAGCTCGGCGAGGCGCGCCAGGTTTCCATGGGCCCATCCATCGAGCCGCGTCTCGCCTCGCTCCAGCGCGATGCCCCAGCCGTTGACGGTGCGCTCGAAAAATGATGGCACTGTGTCGTCGACCTGGATCGGCGAAGGGGTCAGGTCGCGCGACATTCTCTCCACCGTGGCGATGACCTGATCGAGGTCGGTGTCCGTCCACGGCTCGCCGGGATGGCGGCCGTCGACGTCCTCGAGGCACAGGGCGATCCAGCCCATCTCGTCGTAGCTCCAGAGAAGTCGGGCGATCGGGGCGGCGGCCGGCAGGGCGGCAAGGATGGAAGCCTCGCGGCGGTGGATGTCTGGCGTGTCGGGATTGGCCTTCTCTGACACCGCTTTCAGGAAGACGCGCCGCCCATCTTCGAGGCGCAGGCGCGCCGCCAGGCCCGGCGAGAAACCTTGCGGCTGCGTGACGGCCTGGACCACGGGAGCGCCGAGACGCTGCTCCAGCGCCGCGCGTACGTCCGCCGGAATGTCGTCCCAGTGGACGCGGACCCCCCGCGCGGGAACGCGGGCGCTAGAGAAAGACGCCCCTCCGCAGCTTCAGGTTGTCGTAGATCCCGCGCTGGATCACGTCGCGCACGTTGTCGGCCATCGCCATGACGAGGTGCTGGTCCTCGGCCGCCTGGGGCGCAAGGTGCGCGACCTCGATCGGCGCATGAAACTGGATGCGCCACTTGCTGGGCAGCGGGATCATCCCGAGAGGACCGAGCAAGGGCCAGAACGGCGTTATAGGGAAATACGGCATGCCGAACAGCCGCGCGAGCGGCCTCACGTCCGCGATCATCGGGTAGATCTCCTCCGACCCGACGACCGAGATCGGAATGATCGGAGCCTGGGTGCGGATCGCGGTCGCGACGAAACCGCCGCGGCCGAAGCGGCGGAGCCGGTAGCGGTCTTTGAAGCTCTTGCCGGTGCCACGCGTGCCCTCGGGAAAGACGAGGACGAGCTCATCCCGCTCGAGCAGGCGACGCGTATCGTCCGGATGCCCGACCGCCTGACCCGTCCGGCGCAGAAACCAGCTGAGCGTCGGCATGCCCATGAACTGGCTGGCAACCAGCGCCCGTATGTGGCGCGGACGCGGATGCTCGACGAAGACGGCGGTCTTGATCATCGTGCCGTCCCACGGGAGGACTCCGGCATGATTGGCGACGAGCAGCGCGCGACCCGTCGCGGGCAGGTTTTCCACGCCGGTCGCTTCGACCCGCCAGTAGTCGCGATACAGCGCCTTGAAGACGGTCAGGAACGACTCGGTCCACTCCGGGTCGAAGCCAAAGTCGTCGACCGCGTAGTTGGGTCCGCGACGCGCAAGCTCGCGCTGCTGGTAGATGAACTGGACCACCTCCATGATCCGGTTCATGTCGATCACCTCGCGTCCGGTCAGCTCGCGCAGCCGCGTCGAGAGCTCGCTGACCGCCTGCAGCGCGAACATCGGCGCCCGGCGCTGCAGCCTCCGCACCGGCTTCGGCAGCCGGAAACCCTGTGGCGGCGCGACGATCTCGGCTTTCGTGCTTTTGCGCCGGCGCTCCTGCCGCGTCGTCTCCGCGATCAACTCAGCAACCTCGCGCGGCGCCGCCGCTGCTGGAGGTAGACCTGGAGCTCGTACTCCTGCGGGGGCGACGGCGGCTCGATCTGCTCCATCTGCCTGCCTCGGGCCAGCGCGTCCATCGTCTGGCGGGAGCTGTACGCGGGCTTCCAGCCGTACTGCGCGGCCAAGCGCGAGCAATCGATCACGGACCCATACGCGAGGACGTCGGCGAGGTGCGTGGGTATATCGATGCCGGCGAGCATCCTCAGGCCAAGCCGCGAGAACGACCTGCCGTACGGCGGCAGGATCGGCGCGTTCCGCCCGCCCATGATCCCGATCGCCTGGCTCAGCAGCACGACGCCGTCCCCGGCGACGTTGAAAACGCCGGCCTGGTCCTCGACCACCGAGCGGACGATCACCTCCACCGCGTCGTCCTCGTGCAGCAGCTGCAGCCTGGGGTCGAAACCGGCGAACGTCGGGACGATAGGAAGTGATATGTACCTCGCCAGGCTCGTGTCGTCGCTGACGCGGTAGCCCAGGCGCAGCACTGTCACGGAGCACGCTTCGCTGCGCAGCGCGAACTCGCCGACGAGCTGCTCCATCTCGAGCAGGTCACGCGTCACGCCGGACGCGTAGCGGTCCCAGTTCGCCATCTCCTCGGAGTAGAGGGAAGGGTCGCTCGGCCCCGCGCCGTAGATCGCCTGGCTCGATTTCACCACCAGCTTTCGCACCGGACTGGGCGGGGCGCATCCCACCAGCACGTTCATCGTGCCGATCACGTCCGTCTCGTGTATCGATCGCTCGTGGTGCGGCGAGTCGATCATCACGGCGAGGTGTACCACCGTGTCGATGTTCAGCCGCCGGACAAGCTTGCCGATCACGGACAGGCGGGTATCGGCGTGCACGAAATCCATCTCCTCCAGCGCGCTGATCGGGTCGGAGATGTCGCAGCCGAACAGGAACGGCACCTGCGGCGCCAGGCGCCGCGCGACCGCCGCGCCGAGAGGGTTGGACACGCCCGTGATGAGGATTCGCTGGGGAGGCATCAGCCTCCCAATCTAATCGCGCCCATCGATTCGGTGCGTTTTGCGCCAAACGCACCGCTTGCGTTCAGGAATTAGGTGCGTCTGACGTCAAACGCGCGGAATGACCGGTGCCTCTACGGATATATGCCTCGGACCGTCGTCGCGTTCGCCACGCGCTGCACCGCCAGGGCGTAAGCGGCCGCGCGCATGTCGATGCGCCTGTTCACCGACGTGTGCAGGATCTCGTAGAACGCGCGGGTGATCACGTGGTGCAGCTTGGTGTTGATCTCCTCCTCCTCCCAGAAGAAGGCCTGGAGGTCCTGCACCCACTCGAAGTACGAGACGATCACGCCACCCGAGTTGGCCAGGATGTCGGGCACCAAGAAGATGCCGCGCTCGTGCAGGATCGGGTCGGCGTCGGGTGTAACCGCGGCGTTTGCGCCCTCGGTGATGAGCCGCGCGCGAATGCGGGGCGCGTTCTGCTCGTCGATCACGTCTTGCACCGCAGCCGGCACGAGCACCGTGACCGGGAGCTCGAGCAGCTCGGCGTTCGTCACCGCGTCGGCCTTCTTGAAACCGGTGACACCGCCGCGTACCTGGCGGTGCTCGTCGAGCGCGGCGAGGTCGAGGCCGCTTGGGTTGTAAACCCCGCCCTTCGAGTCGCTCACCGCGACGACGCTCAGGCCCGCCTCGGATAGAAGACGCGTGGTCGACCGGCCGACGGCGCCGTAACCCTGCACCGCGACCGTCGGCGTCTCCTCGTCGATGTGCAGGTACTTGAGGGCTTCGAGCGTGAGGTAGGTGGCCCCACGTCCCGGCGCTTCGGTGCGGCCCTCCGAGCCGCCGACGTCGACCGGCTTGCCCGTCACCGACGCCGTGACCGAGTGGCCCTGGTGCATGGAGATCGTGTCCATGATCCAGGCCATGATCTGCGGGTTCGTCCCCATGTCGGGCGCCGGGATGTCTTTCTCGGGGCCGATGAGGATGGAGATCTCCGTCGCGTAGCGGCGCGTGAGGTGCTCCAGCTCGCTGTTCGAGAGCTTGTGCGGATCGACCGCGACCGCGCCCTTCGATCCTCCGTAAGGAATGCCGACGGCCGCGCACTTCCAAGTCATCAGCATGGCCAGCGCCTTGACCAGGTCGAGGTCGATGGTCGGGTGGTAGCGGATGCCTCCCTTGGCCGGGCCCCGGCTGATGTTGTGCTGGACGCGCCAACCCGTGAAGACGTGCACAGAGCCGTCGTCCATTCGCACAGGGAAATGGACGGTCAGCTCGCGCTTGACCTCACGCAGTCCCAGGCGCGCATCTTCGGAAAGGCCGATGATGTCCGCCGCGGCGTCGAACCGCCGCTGCGCAGTCTGAAAGGCGGAAGCCCGCGTTCCCACCGCCATCTTCGCGTCTGGATAGTAACCCCCGGCGCTCCTCTAAACCTCTCCCCATAAATGGGGAGTGGGACCTGCCGGAGAATTGCGTCCAGTGTCACCGCGCCAACTCGCCGGCATCGCCGTCCTCGCCCTCGTCGCGATGGCGACAGGATTCGTCCTGGCAGGGCAGGTCAAGGCACAGCTGCTGACACCCTCGAACCAGGTGGCCCGCTACCAGGCGCTGGTGGTGAGCGTCCAGGAGCTGGAGGCGACCAACTCCGAGTCTCGGCGTGAGATCGCCGGCCTGCGCGGCGAGATCGATTCCCTCGAAGCCGACGCGGCGGCGCGCTCGGCGGCCACGCAAGACCTGCGCGCGAAAGTCGACGACCTGCGTGCCCACGCCGGGCTGGTGGCGATGCACGGCCCGGGCATCGAGGTCGACCTGCGCAACGGCGACGCCGGCTCGGCCGCAACCGGCACCGCGTACCTCGTGAACTTCGAGGACGTGCAGGACGTGGTCAACCTTCTATTTGCGGATGGCGCCGAGGGCGTGGCGGTGAACGGTCGGCGCGTCACCCCTCTGACCGCTTTCTCGGGCTCGGCCGGCCAGGTCATCATCGACCAGGGACCTCCGCTTGCGTCACCGATCAAGGTGGTCGCGGTCGGAGACCGCAATCGCATGTTTGCCGCCCTCGACGATCCGTCGGCCCTTGCCTCCATCCGCGCCCGCGAGGTCGAGTTCAACCTTCACCTCACATTCTTTGGAAGCCCGGACCTGTCCCTGCCCGCCTACGACTCGAGCTTGCAGATACCGCATGTCACGCCGGCGAATTAGGGCCACCGCGGTCAGCGTCTGGCTCATCGCGCTGCTCGTGGCTCTGGTCGCGACGATCCAGATCCGCAGCGAGGTCGAGGTCCAACGCAGCCTGGTCGGCATCGACCCGACGTCCCTCGCGTTCCTCATCGACGACCTGCACCGCGCCAACGAAGCGCTCGATGCGGAGAAGGCGGACCTGAAAAGCAAGCGCACGCAGCTGCAGTCGGGGCAGAGCGGGGCGGCCGACCAGGTGCTGAGCACGGAAGCTGACCGGCTGCGCGCGGTCGAGGGCCTGGTGCCCGTGCACGGTCCCGGCGTCGTCGTCGAAGTCGACGCAAGCGGCCTGACGGTCCTCGACCTGGAGGACGCCTTGAACAACCTGAGCTCGGGCGGGGCGGAGGCGATCGACGTCAACAACAACCGCGTCGTGATGGGGGCAGCGATCTCTCCAAGCGGTTCCGACGTCGCGATCAACGGCGCGGTGATCACACCCCCGTGGACGATCTCGGTGATCGGTGACCCGACCCGACTTGGGATCGTCGCCGGCCTGATGATGCAGCAGCTGCGCGCGGACCGCCGCGTGCGCGGCGCGAGCTACCGGGTCGAGTCGGACATCGTGATTCGGTCGGTGATCAGCGAGAAGCCTTTCGTCTACGCGGTGCCGTCGTAGCCCCGTTCTTCTTGATCTGCACCGACAGCCTGTCCAGCCTCTCGTTGATCCGGTCGATGTCCTTGCGCGTGGGGATGCGCAGCCTTCGCAGCGTCTGCTCGATCGCGTCGTCCATCACGCTCTCGATCCCCTCGCGCCGGCGCTCGACCTGGTTGCGAAGATCGTTCGGAACGTTGAGCGTCTTGCGCACGTAATCCATCAGCGCCTGGCCGCGGTCATGGAGCATGTCGCCGCCCGCGTCGACAAGACGGGCGGGCCCACGTTTCTCCTCTTCGAGCACGACCTGCGACAGCGTCACCTGCGTCAGGTCGCGGCCGTCGTCCCGATCCACCACCTGGATCTCGTGACCGGCGCGCACGAGCTGCGCGATCCCCTCGAGGGTGATGTACCGACTGGTGCGCGTGTCGTACAGCTTGCGATTTGCATACTTCTTGATAAGGTGTCGTTCGGGGGAGGCCGTCATTCGGAGCCCAGTCTAATGCGGTGCGTCATAGGTTCCGCGCGGGCATTTTCAGGGAGGTCGAGATGGCAACGAGGAAGCGCACAACACGGCGATCCGGTCTTGTCGGGAGGGCGGTGAGCGCGGGTCGCCGGGCTCTGAAAGAGGCGGAGAGCCGCATCCCACCCGACCTGCGGCGCCAGCTGGATCGGCGGCTCAAGGACGCGGACAAGACCGCGCGCGCCGCCATCAAGCAGCTTCAGGTGCAGGTCAAGCGCGCCAGCACGCGCGGCGACGTGAACAACCTGCTCAAGCGCATCGACAGCCTCACGAAGCAGGCTCGGCAGATCGCAAGCGGCGCTGGTTCTCGCGCTGCGCCCACACGCCG
>DATKFA010000157.1:0-6571 GCA_035511715.1 Candidatus Acidiferrum sp.
AGAAGGCCTACCTCGGAGGCTTCGAGGCTGTCGCTTCAGCTGAAAAGTAGCGGGGGCGCACGGTGCGCCCCCACTGTCGTGCTGAGGGTCGGTTAGCTCGAGGCGACCCAGACGCCGTTCTGGCGGATCGCGATCGGAGCGAACGTCGGCGGGTTGCCTGTTGCGTGCACCGCCAGGAACAGCGGCGCGGGCCTGTCGCCCTTGGTGTCGAACTTGATCGACCCGGTGGTGCCGGACGAGATGTTGACACCGTGGAGGGCGGCGTTGAGGCTCTTGGCGTCGGTCTTGCCACCGTCGTCCTTGAGCGCGCGTGCGAGCGCCATCATCCCGTCGTATTCGTAGGACGAGTAGTCGCCGGGCGCAGCCCCGTACTTCTGCTTGTACTTGGCGGTGAAAGAGTCGTTCTGCGCGTTGTGGATGAACTCGGTGGTCGGCAGCGTGTTGATCGTGACGCCCGGGTTCTCCAGCGCGGTGCCCGCGACCTTGATCACGCTGGGGTCGACGTCGGCGGAGTCACCATTCAGCTTGAACGAAGGGGAAAGAGACACGTACTCCTTGACGAGCAGTCCGTACTCCGGGTAGTAGCCCGTGTAGAAGAGCACGTCCGGGTGGGTCGTGCCGACCCTCGTCAGGGCAGCCGTGTAGTCCTTCTGGCCGGGTGTGATCGCGTCGAAGTACGTAACCGTCATGCCTGCCGCCGCCGCCGCGGTCTTGGCGGCATCAGCCACGCCCTTCGCGTACGTCGTGTTGTCGTGCATGATCGCGATCTTTGTCGCCTTCAGCCAGTCCTTCATGAAGCTCACGTCGGCCGGAGCCTCGTCATCGTCTCGGCTGACCATGCGGAACACGTTGTCGTACCCCTGCTCGGTGAACTTGGGGTTGCTCGATGCGGCGGTGATGAAGGGGAGGTCACCGCTGCGGTGCAGGATGTCGCTCTCTGGGATCGACGCACCCGAGCAGTAGCCGCCGACTATGGCCACGATGCCTTCGGTGAGCAGCTTCTCAGCGGCCTGCGTGCCCTGCTGCGCGTCGCACGCGTCGTCTTCAGCCACGGCCTGCAGCATGCGGCCGTTGATGCCGCCGGCGGCGTTGATGTCGTCGATCGCGAGCTCGCCGGCGTTGCGAATGGCCGAGCCCGGGTCCGCATAAGGTCCGGTAAAGGGACCTGTGATTCCGACCTTGATCACACCTCCGCCGGCCGTGTTGTTGCCGCCGCCGCCGCCGCAAGCACCGATGAGCAGCGCAGCCCCGGCGGCCAGGCTGACACCGAGGAGTCGCCGTCTCAACATCGACCAACCTCCCGTCCGTTTCAGCTGCTCGAACTCGCACCGGGCCGTCACCGGCCTCGGGCAAGCCCGGCCCACCGCCCTCTTCCCGTTCAGTCGGGGCGAGAGTGCGCCGGCGGCGGGCGACCTACTCCACCAACAGGGGCCAGTATCCGAGCGCCTTTCTCAACTGTCAAGCGAACTTCAGCCCGTGACTAGACTTTTGACCGAAGCCTTGTCCGGTTCGTGAACGCAAGGAGGGGGCGTTACATGGCGGCTGGATCAGAACCGCGGCTGAGGGTCATCTGGACCGACCCGATCACCGGACGCAAGGGCTACGCGGTAATTGACCGGATGGTCAACGGCCTGGCCGGCGGGGGCACTCGGATGCGCTCGGGCGTGACCCTGGACGAGGTCGAGCGCCTGGCGCGCACCATGTCCTACAAGAACGGCGCGTTCAACCTGCCCGGCGGGGGTGCAAAAGGCGGAATCGACATCGACCCGCAGGATCCGGACGCAAGAGGGATGTTGTCCCGCTACGTCCGCGCGATGACGCCGCTCTATCGAAGCGGCTGGGGCACTGCCGAGGACCTCGGCGTGACGCAGGAGCTCCTGAGCGAGGTGTTCGCGGAGCAGGGCGTGGGGTTGACGGTGCAGGCGATGCTTGACAGGTCCGGTGACGCTGAGGCGGCCGGCCGGCGCGTGACCGAAGGGCTCGCGATCAAGGTCGAGGGCATCGGCCTGGCCGACTGCATCGGCGGCTACGGTGTGGCCGAGGCGGCCGCGGCCGCGGCCGAGCACAAAGGCTGGGACCTGAAGGGCATGCGTGCGGTGGTGCAGGGGTTTGGTTCCATGGGCGGCTCGAGCGCGCGCTACCTCGCCCGCCGCGGGGTGAAGGTCGTCGGCGTCGTGGACGTCAAGGGCGTGATCACGAACCCGGGTGGGCTCGCGGTCGAAAGGTTGCTCTCATCGCGCAGCGCGCTGGGCGAAGTCGATCGGAAGGCGTTGGACCCCGAGGACAAGCAGGGCCAGCGTGAAAGCTGGCTCGACATCGATGCTGAAATCCTGGTGCCGGCAGCCGTAGCCGACGTGCTCACCGCCGACAACGCGGACAAGGTCAAAGCTCGCCTGGTGGTGGAGGCGGCCAACATCCCTACGACCGAGGAGGCGCAGAAGAAGCTGTACGAGCGCGGCGTGGTCGTCATCCCGGACTACGTGGCCAACGGCGGGGCCAACGCATGGTGGTGGTGGACTCTGCTCGGAGAGATCGAGGCCGACGCCGACCAATCGTTCAGCAAGGTCCGGACCGTCATGCGCGCTACGGTCAAGGGCCTGCTCGAGCGCGCGGACATGCAGCACATCTCACCGCGCGAGGCCGCCGACGAGCTGTCGATGCACAACCTCGACCAGCTTGCGGAGCGCCTTGGCGAGCAGGCGTCAGGCGCCGACCTGAAACCTGTCGGCGCGTAGAGGGAGGTGAAGTCGTTGACCGTGAAGCTGCTGACCGACCATGACCTCCCGTTCTCCCAGCTGGTGCCTGGCCTGGAGCTCGCGCGCTCGATCACGCACGCGGGCACGACGCAGCTCGGTGGCGGCTACATGAAGTTCACGGAGGATGCGGAGTTCCCCGACTGGACGCTCAAGTACGACGAGGTGCTGTTCGTGCAGTCGGGCGAGCTCGAGGTCGTGAGCGAAGGCGCGAGCGTCAAGGCCACACCCGGCCAGGCCATCCTCATCCCCGACGGCGTGAAGGTGACATACCGCGGCCGCGCCGGCACGGTGGGCTTCTTCGTGCTGTGGCCGTTCGACTGGGACAAGAAATAAAGGAGAGAAAGAAACGCGCTCCGCCGCTCTCCTTCAGACACAAGGTTGAAGACCGACCCACGCGCAACCGATCTGCTGAGCCGGCCGATCATCGGCCAGCTCGGCTATCTCGGCCTCGACGGCTATCCACGCGTCCTGCCCGTGTGGTTCGAATATCGCGACGGCGAGGTGCTGATCGGCAGCAAGGCCGGGCTGTATAAAGGACGCGCACTCGCGCGGGACGGCCGGGCTTCGCTCGCGGTGTCGACCACCGAGCGCCCCTACCACATCGCAGTCGTGGTCGGCGACGCCACCGTCGAGCGCTTCCCCGAGTCGGAGCGCATCCGGTTCGTCACCGCGATCGCCCGCCGCTATCTCGGCGCGGAGGGCGGCGGGGAGTACATCGACACGTGGATCCGGGACGGGCATCCAGGCGATGGCGACCTCATCCGGCTGCACCCCCGCACAATCAATTTCTATTTGAGCTGAGCTGCGATGAAGATCACTGACGTATCGGTGCAAGTGATCGACGCGGGCAAGACGATGGTCTTCGCCGACCGGCTGATCATGAACCTGGCCAACGTCGTCGTGCGCGTCAAGACGGACGGCGGCCACGAAGGGGTCGCGGGCGCCTCGACCTATCTGGGGGCGACGGGCGTGGCCGCGGCGGTGTCAGAGCTGAAGCCGCTGCTGATCGGTGAGGACCCGCTGTACCGGGAGAAGATCTGGCAGCGCCTCAGCGAGGTGAGCATCCTGATGGTGCCGCCGCACTCCCTCGCTGTCATCGACTGTGCGTTGTGGGACCTGGCCGGCCGCGCGGCCGGGCTACCGGTGTACAAGCTGCTTGGCGCGCATCGCGACCGCGTGCCCGCGTACGCGAGCTCTCTCACCTACTCCACGCTGGGCGAGTTCCAACACCAGATCGAGGCGTACGTCGACAGCGGGTTCAAAGCCGTGAAGCTGCACGTCTGGGGCGATGCCCAACGCGACATCGAGCTCTGCAGCGCGATCCGGACGCAAGTCGGTCCCAGCATCGCGTTGATGGTCGACGCCGTCGGGTCGTACAGCCTTGACGACGCGCTCCGCGTGGGTCGCAAGCTGGACGAGCTGGGCTTCGAGTGGTTCGAGATGCCGCTCCGTGACTCCCACATCGCCGCGTACAGGAAGCTCGCAGATGCGCTCGACATCCCGGTCACCTCCGGCGAGGTACACACACGCACGTACGAGGAGGCGGCCAACTACCTGACCACAGGGGCGTGGGACATAGTGCGCATCGACGCTCTGATCAGCGGCGGGATTACGGCGACGAAGAAGGCGGCCGCGCTTGCTGAAGGCCTGGGGCTTCGCTGCGAGATCCACAGCTTCGGCTACACGCTGAACCAGGCAGCCAACCTGCAGGTGATCGGCTCCGTGGCGAACGCGCGTTACTTCGAGTGCCCGATGCCGCTCGGCGCGTACGGCGCGGGCATGTTGGACGAGATCGAGCTGCAGCCCGATGGCACTGTCTGCGTGCCGGACAAGCCCGGGCTCGGTGTCGAGGTCGACTGGGAGAAGATGGACGCGATGACCGTCGCGAGATTCTGATGAAGGTCGTGGTCATCGGAGCGGGCGTCGTGGGCGTGACGACCGCTTACTACCTCGCGAAATCGGGCCACCAGGTGACCGTCGTGGAGAAGGAGCCTGAGGCGGCGACGCTGGCGAGCGGGGGCAACGCGGGCTTGATCGCGCCGGGCCACTCGTTCGCGTGGGCGTCGCCGACAGCGCCCAGGGAGCTGCTGCGCTCGCTGACGGTCGAAGACACGGCTTTGCGCGTGAATCCCTTGAAAGCGCCGGGCATGGCTTTCTGGGGATTGAAGTTCCTGCGTGAGTGCAATGCCGAGCGCGCCGAGAAGAACACCCTGGTCAAGCTGCGACTGGCGCAGTACAGCCAGCGCATGCTCGACGAGATCGCATCGGAAGAGCACATCGATTACGACGACATCCACGAAGGGCTGCTCTACCTGTACCGCGACCCAAAGCGCTTCGAAGCCGGCGTCAAAAAGATGAAGTTCCTGCAAGACCACGGACAGAAGCAGGACGTTCTCGACGCGGACGGCGTGGTGGAGGCCGAGCCTTACTTCGCGCCCGTCAAGGACAAGCTCGCCGGCGCGATCTATGGCGTGACCGACTCGAGCGGTGACAGCGTCAAGTTCACGCGGGCGCTGCAATCAGTGTGCGAGCTTATCGGCTCGAAGTTCGTGCTCGGCAGGGGCGTGGCCCGTATCAATGCTGCCGGCGGCAGGGTGCAGTCGATCACGCTCGACGACGGCGAATCGATCGGTGGCGAGGTGTTCGTCCTCAGCGCGGGTGTGCAGAGTCCGAAGATCGCGCGGTCTGTCGGCGTACGGCTGCCCATTGCGCCGGCGAAAGGTTACAGCGCGACGTTCCCGATCAAAGGCGGCGACGGCGCAATGAACATGCGTGTCGGGTGCGTCGATGAGGAGCTGCTGGTGGCGTGGTGCCGCATGGGCGATCGGCTGCGTGTGACTTCGAGCGCGGAGTTCACCGGCTACGAGACCACTTACGACGAGCACGACCTGCGGCTGATCCGCAAGCTCACGCACGACCTGCTGCCCGAAGCCGCCGAGTACGACAAGGGCACGTACCGGGCGTGCAATCGCCCGATGACGCCGGACGGGCCACCGATACTTGGTCAGGCAGGCCCTGACAACCTCTACATCAACAGCGGGCACGGGCACATGGGGTTCACGATGGCGTGCGGCTCGAGCCGGCTCGTGGCCGACATGATCGACGGCAAGAAGGCCGAGATTCCTGTGGAGGGCCTGACGCTGACGTCGCGACCCTGAGTCAGACCCCCTCGAACGCGCCAAACGAAAGCCAACCGCCGTCCACCACGATCGTGTCGCCCGTTACGAACGACGCTTCGTCGCTGGCGAGAAACACGTAGGCGCCGGCCAGCTCCGCCGGCCCTGCCATCCGCCGCTGGGGCGTGCGCCGTTCGATGGCCTCGAAGTTGATCTTGCCTTCCGCATGGAGCTTCTCCGTCATCTCCGTGCGCACGTAGCCGGGCGCGACGGCGTTGACGCGGATCCCCGGCGCCCACTCGGCGGCCATCAGGCGGGTCATATGAACTACCGCGGCCTTTGTCGCGCCGTAAGCCAGCCGCCGCGGAAACGACGCGAAGGAAAGGATCGAGGCGGTGTTGATGATCGAGCCTCCTCGTCGCTCGAGCATGTGCCTTGCCGCCTCACGCGAACAAAGGAACACCGAGGTCATGTTGAGGTCGACGACTTTCTGCCAGAAGCCCAGGTCCAGGTCGAGCGTGCTGACAGCGGCCGGCATGCCCGCGTTGTTGACCAGCTCATCGAGATGGCCGAACGCCTCGATCGCGCCACCCACCAGCGCCTTCGCGCCGGCCTCGGTCGACACGTCCGCGCCGATTCCCACCGCACCGTCCCCGAGCTCTTTCGCGACGCGGTCGGCGACGGCGGCCTGGCGCGAGT
>DATKFA010000158.1:0-10653 GCA_035511715.1 Candidatus Acidiferrum sp.
GAGATCGTCGGCATGGAGCAGGACGTGATCACGATGCAGGACATCTTCCTGATGGAGCAGAAGGGCGCCACGGCCGATGGCAAGGTCATCGCCGAGTTCAGGCCGACCGGCATCCGACCCAAGATCCTGGACCGAATGTTCAGCCAGGGCATTCCGCTGCCCAAGGAGATCACCGCCCTCTTCCCGCCGCCGCCCGGCTACAAGCCCGCCGCGCGCTGAAAGAGCGGGCGTTCTAGACACTCACAAGGGGCCGGGCTACACTCGACTTGTGAAGGTCGTCCTGCACGACCGTACCAACGGTCTCGGGCAGGAGGTGCGGGAGGGGGCGCAGCGCAAGCTGACGCGCCTGGAGCGCCACTTCGGCAAGGTCCTCGAGGCGGAGGTCGAGTTCTCCGAGAAGCGAAGGTCGAGCGACCTGAGCTGGTACGTGGTCACGATCCATCTCCGGCTGGACGGCCACCGCGCGCCTGTGCTGCATGCAAAGGAGCGCGGCACGGACCCGCTGTCCGCGCTCGATGTGGCGCTCGACAAGCTCGATCGCCAGGTCGTCGCGTTCAAGGAGAAGGTCAAGCACCGCCGGCAGTCGACATCCCCGGTCCGCGTCCCGGTCGAGTCCCCGGCGGATGGCCCGGCCCGATCCTCAGAGCCTGAGCGGCTCCGCCTCAAGCTCCGGCCCATGTCGGTCACCGATGCCTCCGCGGAGCTCATCGCGGACAGCCAGCCCTTTCTCGTCTACCTCGACGAGGACTCGGGTGAGATCCAGATCATGGTCAAGCGGGCAGACGGAACCCTGGCCGTGCTGGAGCCGGTTATTCCCTAGCCCGGATTCGAACTCGGCTTCGCCGGGTAACCTGATCTAGGTACATGGTCATTCTCGGCAGGCTGCTCGACCCGAACGAGCGGGAGGTCAGGCGCCACCTCGCGGTGGCAGAGGCGATCAACGCGCTCGAGCCCGAGCTCGAAAAGCTCGACGACGCCGGCCTGAAGGCCCGCTCCGACGACCTCCGCAAGCGCGCCCAGGACGGCGAGGACCTCGACGACCTCCTGATCGAGGCGTTCGCGTTGTGCCGCGAGGCGTCCCGGCGGACCATCGGCCTGCGCCACTTCGACGTGCAGCTCGTGGGCGGCATCGTCCTGCACCAGGGAAAGATCGCCGAGATGAAGACCGGCGAAGGCAAGACGCTCGTCGCGAGCCTCGCCCTTTACCTGAACGGACTCGCCGGCAAGGGCGTGCACCTGGTCACCGTCAACGACTACCTGGGTCGACGCGACGCGGGATGGATGGGGCCGATCTACCACCTGCTCGGCATGTCGGTCGGGATCAACGTCGGCACCAACGCGACGTTCATCTACGACCCTGAGTATGTCGACGAGACCCACCCCGACCCACGTCTACAGCACCTGCGCCCGGCCACCAAGAAAGAGGCGTATGGCGCGGACATAACCTATGCGACCAACTCCGAGCTCGCCTTCGACTACCTGCGAGACAACATGGCACGCGACCTGTCGCAGACCACGCAGCGTGACCTCAACTACGCGATCGTCGACGAGGTCGACTCGATCCTCATCGATGAGGCGCGCACGCCACACATCATCTCGGGCCAGTCCGACGAGTCGACCGAGAAGTACTACCAGTACGCCCGCTGGGCGGCGCGTCTGACCGAAGGCGAGGACTACGAGGTCGACCTCAAGCACAAGTCCGCCTCCCTCACCGAGACCGGGATCGCGAAGATGGAGCGCTGGACCGGGATCCGGAACATCTACGACCTCGAGAACGTGATCGAAGCGCATCAGATCAACCAGGCGCTCAAGGCAAAGGCGCTCTTCATGCGTGACCGCGACTATCTGGTCAAGGACGCGGAGATCGTGATCGTCGACGAGTTCACAGGACGCACCATGCCTGGGCGGCGGTGGTCAGACGGACTGCACCAGGCCGTCGAGGCCAAAGAAGGCGTAAAGGTCCAGCAGGAGCAGAAGACCATCGCGACGATCACGGTTCAGAACTACTTCCGCCAGTACGACAAGCTCGCGGGCATGACGGGCACCGCGCTGACCGAGGCGGAAGAGTTTCACAAGATCTACGGTCTCGACGTGGTTGTCATCCCGACGCATCGCGACATGATCCGCGACGACAACCCCGATGTGATCTACAAGACCGAGAAGTCCAAGTTCGAGGCCGTGATCGACGAGATCGTCGAGATGAACAATCAGGGCCGCCCCGTTCTGGTCGGCACCGTGTCGGTCGAGAAGTCGGAGCGGCTGTCGAAGATGCTCGAGCGGCGCGGCGTGAAGCACAACGTGCTCAACGCGAAGCAGCACGAGCGTGAGGCTGCGATCGTGGCGGAGGCGGGACAGGAGAAGGGTGTGACGATTGCGACCAACATGGCCGGGCGAGGCACGGACATCGTGCTCGGCCCTGGCGTCAAGGATGTCGGCGGCCTTCACATCATCGGCACCGAGCGGCACGAGAGCCGGCGCATCGACAACCAGCTGCGCGGGCGCGCCGGACGCCAGGGCGACCGCGGTTCGAGCAAGTTCTTCATCTCGCTCGAGGACGACCTGATGAAGATCTTCGGGCCGGCCGCGGACCGCATCGGCCGGCTGATGACCAGCCTGGAGGTAGAGCCGATCGAGCATCCGTGGGTCGCGCGCTCGATCGCGAGCGCGCAGAAAAAGGTCGAGGGCATGCATTTCGATTCCCGCAAGCACGTTGTCGAATACGACGACGTGATGAACAAGCAGCGCCAGATCGTCTACGAGGAGAGGCGCAAGATCCTCGAGGGAGCCGACACTCGGGACAACATCCTGAGCTACGCCCGCGAGCTCATCACCAAGGGCGTCGACCAGCACTGTGAGAGCCGGCATTTCGAGAACTGGGACCTCGAAGGGCTGGTCAAGTACCTCTCCACTTACCTGCCGATCGCGCCTGGGTCCGAGATTCCGGAGGAGGCGCTGCACAACGGGCCCGAGGGCCTGGTCGAGCACCTGCATGCGGCTGCGGTGGAGGCGTACGACCGGAAGATCCAGGAGATGGGTCCCGAGATCATGCCCGTCGTCGAACGCAGCGTGATGCTGCAGGTGATCGACTGGCAGTGGATGGAGTACCTCACGCAGATGGAGCACTTCCGCGAGGGGATCGGCCTGCGCGCATACGGCCAGCGCGATCCCCTCGTGGAGTACAAGAACGAAGCGTTCGAGATGTTCAACGAGCTCCGCGATCGGATCCAGGGCAACATCGTGTCGCTCATCTACCGCGTGGCCCCCGCCCCAACTGTGCCGGCGCCGGCGCCTCCGGTCCGCCAGGTCACGGAGAGCGGTCCGGCGGAGCCCGACGGTGCGAACGGCGCGGGCAGACGGGTTCCGGCCCAGCGCAAGACGGCCCCGGTGGGGGCCGCGGTGGGCGCCGGTCAGGCTGCCGCCGCGGGGGCCCAACCTAAAATCGGCCGAAACGATCCGTGCTGGTGCGGATCGGGTAAGAAGTACAAGAGGTGCCACGGAAGGTAATTGGACGCTGAACTGAGTCCCAAAGAGCTCGTGAACCGGATCCTGCAGCTCAAGGAGCACCTTTGACCTGCCCGCGAAGCGGAAGCGGGCTGACGACCTAGACGCCCAGCTCGCCCAGCCTGGGGTCTGGGACGATCCCAAACGCGCCGGGCAGATGGCGCGCGAAGGGGCGGACCTGCGCGAGCAGGTCGGAACGTGGGACCGCATCGAGCGCCGCGCGCGCGACCTCGTCGAGCTCGACCATCTGGCAGACGGCGACGCCGACCTGGAGCGCCAGGTCGAGGAGGAAAGGGCCGCGCTCGAGAAAGAGCTGCGCTCACGCGAGCTCGACCTCCTGTTCACCGATCCGTACGCCGGCCACAACGCCGTGCTCACGATCTCTGTCGGGCAGGGCGGGGTGGAGGCTCAGGACTGGGTCGAGATGCTGCTGCGCATGTACCTGAAATGGGCCGAGCGTCGTGGGTTCGAGACGGAGATCATCGACGAGTCGCGCGGTGAAGAGGCGGGGCTGAAGAGCACGACGTTCATCGTTCGGGGTGCGCGCGCGTATGGGTTGCTTCGCTCCGAGCACGGAGTGCATCGACTGGTGCGAATCTCCCCGTTCGACCAGAACCACCGCCGCCACACGTCGTTCGCGCTGGTCGAGGTGATGCCGGAGCTCGAAAGCACGGACGAAGACTCGGTGGTGATCAATCCGCAGGACATTCGCATCGACACATACAGGTCAACTGGGGCCGGTGGGCAGCACGTCAACAAGACGGACTCGGCGGTTCGCATCACGCATCTGCCGACGGGCATCGTGGTCACATGCCAGAACGAGCGCTCGCAGATCAAGAACCGCGAGATGGCGATGAAGGTGCTGAAGGCGCGCCTGTTTCAGCGCCAGCAGCAGGAGGCGGCCGAGCACCTGGACCAGATCCGCGGCCAGGTCATGCCTGCCGAGTTCGGATCGCAGATCCGAAACTACGTGCTGCAGCCGTACACGCTCGTCAAAGATGTGCGGACGGGCCTCGAGGTGGGCAACGCGCAGGCGGTGCTCGACGGGGAGATAGACCCGTTCATCGAGGCTTGGCTTCGATGGCGGTTGGGCAACAGCGGGGACCAAGCGCAAGCCTCATAGCGGTCGTTCGTTAGACGAGTGTTTGGCACGAGAGGAAGGGCTTGGAGCGACTGGCGCGCTGCGCTATACTGCCCGCGACCTAGCCACGCGCGCCCGCCGGCGCGGAACGACACAGCAAGAGACGCAGCTAATGGTTTTGACACCGGATTTTGCAACTCGGCCGGTAATCAGCTTCCAGCACGTCTTCAAGACGTACCCGACTGGAACTGAAGCTCTCCGCGACATCAACCTCGAGGTGCCGGAGGGCGACTTCCTGTTCCTCGTCGGACCTTCGGGCGCGGGCAAGTCGACGCTGGTCCGGCTCCTGATCCGCGAGGAGAAGCCGACCAGGGGCAAGATCTTCGTCGACGGGGTCGAGCTCGGCCGCATGAAGCGGCGCAAGCTCCCCTACTACCGCCGTCGTGTTGGGTTGGTGTTCCAGGACTTCAAGCTCCTGCCCAACCTCACCATCTACGAGAACGTCGCCTTCGCCCTGCGCGTGCTGGGCGAACCGGATCACAAGGTGCAGGCCAGGGTCGCCGAGGCGCTCGACACGGTGAGCCTCTCGGGGAAGGAGAACACCTACCCCGCCAACCTCTCGGGTGGCGAGCAGCAGCGAGTCGCCATCGCCCGCGCTCTCGTCCACGCGCCGCGTTTCATCATCGCGGACGAGCCCACCGGAAACCTCGACCCGGCGACCGGATGGGAGATCATGCAGCTCTTCCTGCGCATCAACGCGCGCGGCGCCACGGTCGTGATGGCGACGCACAACCGCGAGATCGTCGACCTTCTTCGCCGTCGCGTCATCGCGATCGACGCGGGGCAGATCGCGCGAGACGAACGCTCAGGCAGGTACCACGATGATGTTGAGAAACCTCAAGTTCGCGTTCAATAGCGCCTGGCAGAGCTTCTGGCGAAATCTCGCCGTGAGCCTTGCCGCGGTGCTTTCGATCACCCTCATCCTCATCCTCGCGGGCATCAACCTGCTCGTCGGTCACGCGTTCTCGCAGGTCCTCGACAGCTTTCGTCAGCGCGTCAGCGAGATCTCGATCAACGTCGCCGACGACACGCCGCTGCAGCAGGTTTACGACTTCCAGCAGAGGCTCGCCGGCGATCCGCGCGTCGCGGGTGTCAAGTTCATCACCAAGGACGAGGCGCTCGCGCAGTTCAAGAGCGACCCGCAGAACGGGGTCCTCACGCAGCAGATCGAGGGCAACCCGCTCGACGCCAAGCTGGACGTTCAGGTCAAGAGCCTCACCGATGTCGCCGCCATCGACTCGCTCGCGCGCAACTGGGCCGGGGTCGACCCGACAGATCCCACCAACTACCAGGGCGACTTCATCAACCGCATGCTGCAGCTCTCGCAGTGGCTGAGCCTTGCCGGCGTCGGTTTGCTCGTGGTGCTGTCGGTCGCCTCGGTCGTGATCGTGATGAATACGATCCGGACGGCCGTCTATCACCGGCGCAAGGAGATCGAGGTGATGAAGCTGGTCGGCGCCACGGAGTGGTTCGTGCGCGGCCCGTTCGTCCTCGAGGGTGTCATCACCGGGATCCTCGCCGCCTCCATTGCGCTGGCGCTGCTGGTCGTCGCTTACGAACCGGTGGTCAGCCGGTTCAAGTCGGACGTCGGCTTCATCCCGCTGTCGTACGACCCGGCGTTCATCTCCAGCCTGGCCTCGGACCTTCTGCTCGCGGGCGCGCTGCTGGGCGCGGTCGGCAGCTACATTGGCGTGCGCCGTTTCGTGAGGATCTGATTTGAAGGTCAAGGCACGCGTCTTGCTCGCGAGCGCGCTGGCGACCCTGGCGTGGATCCCGATGTCGGTTCACACGGTCTCGGCGATCTACTGCTACCCCGGCGACCCCCCGGCCGTGTACCAGGCATGCCTCGCGTACAACGCCGGCATCGGGCAGCAGGTCAACAACCAGAACCAGCTCAACTCGATCCAGGCGCAGATCAATGACACGGTCGCCCAGATCAACGCCATCGATGCGCTCATCGCCAGCCTGAAGCACCAGATCGACGCGCAGCGCGCGCTCATCGCTCAGACCCAGGCGGCGATCGACGACCTCAACCGGCAGATCCGTTTTGGCGAGGCGTCGATCATCCGTCTCGAGGCCGGCACCAGCGTCCGCCAGGAGACGCTCAACGAACGCATCCGGTTCATCGACTCGCACGGAAGCGTGGACTACATGCGGCTCGTGCTCACGTCGAACAACATCAACCAGCTCCTGAACCGCATCGTCGGAGCGCAGATGGTCGCGCAGTCAGACCAGAGGCTGCTGCTAGACCTCGATGCGGCGCACCGCCAGGTCGCCATCGCCAACAACCAGCTCGACCTGCAGAAGAGCCAGGTCGTGATCCTTCTCCAGCAGCAGCAGGCGACCGAGGCCGACCTGGAGAAGAACCTGACCACGCAGAACGCAGCGATCGCTGCCGAGCAGAAGCTGGCCGCGCAGCTCCAGGATCAGTACGCGAAGGTCCAGGCGGAACGCGCGGCGATCGATGCGCAGGTCGCCCAGCTGGCGCAGCAGTACGACGCCGCCGCCGTCAAGGCAGGCGGTGGAAACGGCGTGTTCGAGTGGCCCGAGCCGGCGTGCGGACCGTCCTGCATCTCGCAGGGTTTCGGCTGTTCGTCGTTCTATCTCGAGGTCTACGACCCGAGCTGCCCTTACCCGCACAAGATCCACACGGGGATCGACATCGCGGGGCCGTATGGAACCCAGATCGTGGCGGCCGACACCGGAGTCGCCTACCTGTATCCCGGCAGCATCGGTTACGGGAACCTTCTCGTGATGATCCACGGCAACGGCTACTCGACCTACTACGGCCACCTCTCCGGGTACGCGCCTGGCCTGTCATCCGGCCAGGTCGTGCCGCGCGGGACGACGGTCGCGTTCGAGGGTTCGACGGGCTGGTCGACTGGGCCGCACCTGCACTTCGAGATCCGGACCAGCGGCGTCTACAAGAATCCGTGCATCTGGCTCGGCTGCTGAGTTAGCTAGTCTGCTGAGATGAATCGAAGCGCCGCCCTGAGGGGTGGCGCAATCGCGCTGATCCTCGTTATCGGCTTCGTCGCTGGGATCTACGTCGACCAGGCATACCCCGAGTACGTCCCGTACGTCGGCCATCGCTCGGTCTCGAAGATCGACCTCACCGAGGTGCAGCAGGCGGCGCGGGTGATTCAGGCCGACTACGTCGATACCAATGTGAACAGCTCGAAGCTGTCGCAGGGAAGCGTCCAGGGCCTGGTGAACAGCCTTGGCGACCCGTTCTCGATCTACTTCGATCCCACGCAGTACCAGCGCCTCCTCGAGAGCTACCAGGGTCGCTATACCGGGATCGGGATCTACCTGAGCTTCAACACCGGTTCGTATCCGGCGATCACCGGAACGGTTCCCGGTTCGCCCGCGGCGGAGGCGGGCCTGATGGCCGGCGACCAGATCGTCAAGGTGGGGGACAAGGACACCAAGGGCATAACCGCCGACCAGGCGACGTCGCTGATCCAGGGGCCGTCAGGGAGCAAGGTCACACTGACGGTGTCGCGCGGCGGCCAGACGATGACGTTCACCATCACGCGCGCGCAGATCGACGTACCCACGGTGCGTTCCGCGACGATCGGGGACAACGTGCTCTACATCCGGATCTATCAATTCGGCGCGCAGACCTCGACCGAGTTTTCGAAGGCATTGTCGAGCGGGCTCAGCGGAGCCAGCGGGATGGTGCTCGACCTGCGGGGCGACCCAGGCGGATTCATCTCGGCGGCGGACGACGTGATCACGCAGTTCGTGACGAACGGGGAGACATTCGAGACACGCGGACGCAACGGCACCGACCGTCACGAGGTCGGGTCGCACCACGCCGCGCCCAAGGTGCCTCTCGTCGTGCTGGTCGACGCCAACAGCGCGTCCGCCTCGGAGATCGTTGCCGGTTCGCTGCAGGTCCACAGTCGCGCCAAGCTGGTGGGCACCAAGACTTTCGGCAAGGGTTCGGTGCAGCAGGACTTTGTCCTGAGCGACGGCTCCGACCTGCACCTGACGGTCGAGCGCTGGTACCTGCCGAACGGCGTCACGATCGATCACAAGGGCCTGACGCCCGACGTGACGGTCACGCTGCCGGCCGCGACGGACGCGTACGACGTGGCGCAGCCATCGCTTGGCTACGCGAAAGACACGCAGCTCAACGCGGCGTTGAGCGTTCTGGCGGGTGGGTAGACTAGCGCAGTTTTGGGCGGTTAGCTCAGTTGGCTAGAGCGCCTCGCTTACACCGAGGAGGTCGTTGGTTCAAGTCCATCACCGCCCACTCTGTTGACCCACTCATGGGCGGAGGCCCCCAGGACTTTCGGCGAAGGACGCCCCCTCCCAGCTCGCTAGGACCTGTAAGTGGAATGGAGCTCGGCCCCGGCGTCCTTCGCGAAGAAGCACAACGCCGAAGGCCCGTCAGGTAACCAACCGACCTTGAGTCATTAAAGGCTGACCGCCGGCTGATCAGACCGACGGCCAGAGATGGGGACTCGGGTGTGGCGGGCGCAGAGCTGCTTCCCCCGCAAAGCGCGGCTACCCCTCAGGCTCCGACCCTCACAAACACTCGATCCCCGGCGACAGGATAACCCTCTCTCCCGACCCGAAATCGGGGGTTGGCCTGCCACCGTTCGGTAACGCAACAAATGGTGCAAAAGGGCCTGGAGCATGGTTCGATGACGGGTCCGGGCCCGTGCAATGAGTCCAGGTACGGCTACGCCCGCCGACGTTAACTGATCGGATCGGACGTGGCTTGTGAGGCAAGCCAGTCCTTGGAGCGGGGGAGTAATCGAGGTGGCGACCTCGCGACTTCTCAGTCGCGTTGACGAGCGGAAGCCAGCAGCAACCCTGCAACCGCTCGAGGCCACCCGACAGCGACGGGCTAGCTCTGCTGACAACAACAATGCGCAGGTCACGCGCTCCGCCCATCTGTCGTGCTGGCAGCACGGCGGCAGAGGCAACTGCCAATCGTGCGGTGTCGGGGTTAGCCACGGAGCGATATTGGTCACCGACGCGCTGAAGTTGTTCCTTTGTCGAGATTGCGCTGCCAAGTTTCGAGCGCGACTGGTCAATGGTGGAGAGGCGCTACGCCAGAACGGCCGTGAGCTGACGGGACGACTTGCCGGTAACGAGAATCTGACTGCCGTTTAGTTTCGCCACCGCCAGGTCGCGGGAGTCAGGCGGTCGCACAGCGTATTCGGTCGACGGGCCCTCTATCACCGGGCAGGGTGAGCGCCGTCATCATTGAGCAACGTGCGGGGTCGGTCGTCGCCTCCAACGAAAGATTCTGAGAAGCGGCGCGAGATCGCCGAGCGCATCGTCAAGGGCCTGTCGGCCCGCACCGACCTTCGCGCCACTCTGCTCGCCGGGTCGGTGGCCCAGGGCACAGCCGACGAGCACTCCGACATCGACCTGCTCAACTACTACGCCGAGCTTCCCGATCAGCAGACGTTTGACGAGGTCTTGCGTGAAGCAGGCGGCGAACGCATCGGCGACCTCGGCGATCCGCGTCCCGAGGGCTTCGCCGCCCGCTACCGGTTCGACGGCATCGAGGTGCAGACCGGCGGGCAGCTGATCGCTGACCTGGACCTCCGGCTCGGGCGTATCGAGGCCGGGGACGTGGACTGGATCACGGCCAAGGTCGCGATGGGCCTCCTGGAGGGAAGCCCTCTTTACGGTGATGAGCTCATCCGGGAGTGGCAGTCCTGCGCGCGGTACCCGGAAGCGTTGCGAAGGCGTGAGGTCGAGGCCAACCTCGGTTGGTTCCCGATCTGGGCGCTGGACCAGCACCTGGCTTCACGTGATGCGGAGCTGTTTCGCCGCCAGATGCTGCTGGAAGGCGCGTTCAAAGTCGTCGCGGTCCTGTCCGCGGTGAACCGGCTCTACTTCACCACCTTCCAGTTCAAACGGGCAGGCGCGCATGCCGATCAGATGCACATCAAGCCCGATCGGCTGGCGGAGCGACTCGACCGCGTCGCCAACGAGCCACCGTCAGAGGCGGCCGACGAACTCCGCAAGCTGGTCGAGGAGGC
>DATKFA010000159.1:0-2774 GCA_035511715.1 Candidatus Acidiferrum sp.
CGCGGACGATGTGGCCCAGGGGTTCCTCGATCCGCTAACCCCCGCCCAGCGTGCTCGCCTGGTGGCTGCGGCGACGGAGGTCGAGCGTCTGCTCATGGCCTCGATGGTCACCCTCGACGTCGAGGACCCCACCACTCCCGCTGCCCGATTCTGCATCGGGCAGTACTTCGCCGAGCTCGACTTGCGGTTCGATTCTGGCTTCGAGCCCGCACGCAGCATCTCGGCGAACGCCGAGGAGCTCACGCCGCCGGCCGGGCTGCTCGTCCTCGCCCGGCTTCGCGGAAGACCGGTTGGCTGCGGCGCCTTGAAGTTCCACCGGGACGCGCCGGCGGAGCTGAAGCGGATGTGGGTGGCGAAGGAGATCCGCGGGCTAGGTGTGGGCCGCCGCTTGCTGGCCGAGCTGGAGGCCCAGGCCGCGAAAACCGGCGCGCGGATGATTCGACTCGAGACGAATCGGTCGCTCAACGAGGCAATACGGCTGTATAGAGAGAACGGCTACCGCGAGGTCGAGCGGTTCAACGACGAGCCCTACGCAGACCACTGGTTCGAGAAGGATCTGCAGGCCGCTAGCATTTCGGTGAGATGAGCGGGGGAAAGGTGCCCATCCAGGTTGCCGTCACGGGCGCGGCCGGGCAGATCGGCTACGCGCTCGTTTTCCGGATTGCATCGGGCCAGATGTTCGGCGCCGACCAGCCGGTCGTCCTGCGCATGCTGGAGATCGAGCCCGCGATGAAATCTCTCGAGGGCGTCGCCATGGAGCTCGACGACTGCGCGTTCCCGACGCTCGCCGGGATGGAGCTGACGAGCAAGGCCGAAGAGGCCTTCGAGGGGGCCAACTGGGCGCTGCTCGTGGGATCCGTCCCGCGCAAGCAGGGGATGGAGCGCAGCGACCTCCTTTCCGTGAACGGCAAGATCTTCGGCCCGCAAGGACAGGCCCTCGCGAAGAAGGCGGCAAGCGACGTGCGCGTCCTCGTCGTCGGCAACCCGTGCAACACCAACTGCTACATCGCGCGCATGAACTCACCGGAGATCCCAGACGATCGCTGGTTCGCGATGACGCGCCTGGACGAGAACCGCGCCCGGAGCCAGCTCGCGCACAAGGCGAAGGTTCCGGTCGCGGCGATCAGCAACGTCGCCATCTGGGGCAACCACTCGACGACGCAGTACCCCGACGCGCGCAACGCGCGCATCGCGGGCCTTCCCGTCTTCGACGTGATCTCCGACCACGGCTGGCTCAAGGGCAAGTTCATCGAAACGGTGCAGAAGCGCGGCGCGGCGGTCATCGAGGCGCGCGGCGCGTCGTCGGCGGCGTCCGCGGCCAACGCGGTCGTCGACTCGGTCGTGAGCGTGCGCGACCCGACCCCGTGGGGGGACTGGCACTCGCTCGCGGTCATGAGCCACGGCGAGTACGGGGTCCCCGAGGGTCTCCAGTTCGGATTCCCGGTGCGAAGCGACGGCGAGCACTGGGAGGTAGTGCCCGACCTGAAGCACGACGACGACGCCTGGGACCACATCAAGAAGACGACGCAGGAGCTCCTGCAGGAGCTGGACATGGTCAAGGAGCTCGTCCCGGCCCAGGCCTCGTGAAAGGCAAGCTTTTGCATGCCGTCGACGACGGCCGCGCCCGCGAATCCGAGCTGGCGGCGCTGGTCGTCGACGGACCTGCCGACCCTGATGGCAGGTGGAACGCGAAGGACCATCTCGCGCATCTGTCGTGGTGGCGTCGGCGAAGCGCCCGGACGCTGAACGCGGTTCGGACCGGAGGCGAGCTGCCTCCGCCGGTCCCGGACGACGATGACGTGCAGAACGCGATCATCTACGCCGAGATCCGCGATCGCTCGGCCGCCGACGTCAAGGCGGACGCCACGGAATCGTGGACGGCGCTGCGGGAGGCGGTCGAGAAATCGTCGGAAGAGGACCTCGCCAAGCAGCATCCAAGCCAGCCGCAGTCCCAGGTCTGGGAGGCGGTCCCCGGCGCCATCGGTCACGCGGGTACGCACGTCTGGTCGTGGTACCTAGACATCGGTGACGAAGCCCGCGCCATGGCCGTCGCGCATTGGGCGGCGGAGATCGAGGGGCGCTTCTTCACCAAGCCGGAGCAGCTGGCCGTGTCGCGCTACAACCTCGCCTGTGTGTACGGGCGCCTGGGAAGGGCCCACGAGGCCCTTCCGCTGCTGCGCGAAAGCTTCGCTGCGAGGCCGGACCTCATCGCGCTTGCGGGCAAGGACACCGACCTCGACCGCATCCGCGAGGATCCGGCCGTCAAGGACCTGCTCTCGGCCTAAGTCCGCGAGCGCCGGCAGTCGCGGCATTCGATCACGCGGGAAACCCGCGAGCGCGGGCAGTCGCGGCATCGGACCGGCGGCACTCGCTCCTATCCTCTTGTGCGTGAGCGTCACCCTCGACCGGCACTCGTACCCGTTCACCGCGATCGTCGGCCAGGACTCGATGAAGCTGGCCCTGATCCTGAACGCCGTCGTGCCCACGATCGGGGGCGTGCTCATCCGGGGCGAGAAGGGCACGGGGAAATCGACCGCGGTCCGCGCCCTGGCGCGTCTCCTCCCCGAGCACGACGTGGTCGAGGGCTGCCACTTTGGCTGCGACCCCAGCGACCTCAAGGCCCTGTGCGCGGACTGCCGCGCCAGGCTGCAGCTGGCGGGCGAGCTGCCGCACCACCAGCGACGCATGCGGGTGGTGGAGCTGCCCATCAACGCGTCCGAGGACCGCGTCGTCGGCACGATCGACATCGAGGCGGCGCTCCGCACCGGGAGCAA
>DATKFA010000160.1:0-2655 GCA_035511715.1 Candidatus Acidiferrum sp.
ATGCGCTCGCGACGTTCCACCGGCGAGGCATCGAGGTCACGGTCCGCAGCCCGCACGGCGACATCACGCTGCGGCGCGCGGCCAAAAAGGATTTCGCCGACGTCAAGACGCTGCACGCCGCGATCACCAGGCCGATCAATCCCAGGCGGCACGGGACCGACTTCGCGCTCAAAGGTCTGTCCGACACCGACATGGCCGCGGCACGTGACTACTTCCTGCGTTTTACGGGCGATGAAGAGCTGGAGGGGACGCCTCTCGGAAGCATCTTGAGGCGGCCCGACGAGGAGCCGGCGCGCATCTACGTCAAGGGCGTGCGCGTCGCCCTGGAGGAGCAGTTTTGTTTTCCTACAACATCACGTCGACGACCGCGCAGCTGCAGCGGGCACTGAACCGCGAGCGCAGCAACGTTGGCCGCAGCGCATACCAGGACCGGGTGAAGGCCATTCTGCTGAAGGCTCATTCGGACGTGGTTGCGGAAGAGCTCGTCAAGGACCTGACGCGGATCCCGCTGGGCACCAACCACGACGAGGTCACATGGCTCGACGTGCAGGAGCAGGCGGTGCGCATCCTGGCTGCGAAGGGGAAGACGGTTTTCGTGAGCGCGCAGCAGATGTTCACGATGGGATCGACGGTTCAGGAAGCGCGCGCCGACGGCTACAAGGTGATCGTGATCCCCGACCGGCTGCTCGCGCGCGTGCCCAAGCTGCGCGACATCAACGGCAACCCGATCCTCGACATCAGAGGCTTCATCCAGGCGTGGAACGCATCGTTTGTCTACGACCTGGTCGAGCCCGCGACCCTCAACCAGGAGGAGCGCGAGAGCTGGGAGATCCTGCCAGCGCTCGTCCGCCTCGCCGGCGACCACGCCAAACGCGTCAAGGAGGTGCGGATCTCGAACACCATGCGCCTCGACGAGGGGGCGTACGAGACCGAGGGCGTATGGGACTCGCCGAACATCGTGATCAAGCGATCGGTCCTCGACTCGCGGCGGCACTTCGCGCGCGTGGTGCTGCACGAGATCGCGCACGCGAGCTCGGGCGCGAACCACGGGAGCCTGGCGTTCATGGCCGCGATCGACGACCTGGCGGGCTTGGCGGCGGTGGAAGCTCTCGCGTCTCCCGTGAAACCCGCCAGCGCCGGCACTCGCGGCTAACCGTGCTCGGTGAAGCCCGCGAGCGCCGGCAGTCGCGGGCCTTGGGCGGGTTGGGTTAGCCGGGCTGGCGGGACTCCAGCTCCGCCCGGCGCCTGCTCCAGAACTCCATGCGGTGCCGAAACCTCTCGACCTGTGAAGCGAGCACGGGCAGGTTCGTCTGCTCCGCCTCCATCTGCGCCTCGCCCGGCATGGTCGGGATCATCCCCGCCAGGACGTCGAGCAGGTCCTGCTCGAGCTTCACCAGGTGGCTGTAGACCGACACCCACCTTCGAGCCTCCTCGAGCGAGTCCGACTCAGGGTTCTCACCGAGGATCGGTCGTTCGAGGTCGGCGCCTTCCCATGCCGCCCCGGCGGCCTCCTCCCTGGAGGCCATGGCGCCAGCTTGCGCGCGCGGAACGCGAAAGTCACGGTTTGTTTTTCTCGCGGCTCTCATCAGGGTGGCCTGTATTACCAAACGCGATCCTGTCCCGGACCACTGGAGCCCGGCCGAGAAGGCGGGAACGCTGCACGGCGTCCTCTCCGAATCGATCGCGCAGCGCGTCGACCGCGGCCTCCAGGCGCATCTTGCGAGGTGGCGCGACCGGCGCAAACAGGTCGAGCTGGCCCGCCTCATCGTCCACCAGGTCGGAAAGTCCCACACCCAGCGTCCCCACCGTCAGTCGCGAATCTCGAGCGGCCAGCAGCTTCAGGGCCGCCTGGTAGATCTCATCGCCGGTCGACACCGGAGCTGGCTGCTTGGCCTGCCGCGAAAAACCTCCGGGATCGGGTCGATAGACGACGCCCACCGAGACCACCCGGCCCCGACGCCCCGCCGCCCGCAGGCGGCGGCCGACCATGTCCGAAAGTCGCATCAACAGCTCCTCGAGGTCCCGCTGCGACGCCGTCGCCCGCGCGAGCACGTGCGAGTGGCTGTAGCTCTTGCGGACAGCGCTCTCGAAGCCACCGACCTCGAACCCGCGTAGGCGCATGCTCCATCCGCGCGCCACTTCTGCATGCATCCCCGCCAGCCGCAGGCGCGCGGGTGTCGCTCGCAGGAACTGCACTGGAGTCGTTATGCCCGCGCGCGCAAGTCTCCGGGCCGAGGCCTCGGCGATCCCCGACAGGTCGGTCAGGCGCAACCGCTCGAAGACTGAAACCAGGTTCGTGTGGTCGATCCGTTCGAGCCCGTCGCGCTTGTTGAGGTTCGACGCCTGCTTGGCCATCCAGATCGACGTCGACACCCCGACCGACGCGGTAACGCACTCCCCGATCTCGAGACGGATCGCCTGCTTGATCGCGCGCCCCACGCCCTCGGGGCCCAGCTTGCGAAGGTTCGGCGTGCCCGCTAGGTTGAGCGACGCCTCGTCGATCGACATGCGCAACACGTCGGGGCTGTGCCGCTCCATGATCTCGATGAGCTTGTCGGACGCGACGCGGTAGAGGGGAGGGTTGGGCTCGCGCACGACGACCGCGGGAAACAGAGCCTTGGCCTCGAAGACTTTCATTCCCGTCTTGATGCCGAG
>DATKFA010000161.1:0-3190 GCA_035511715.1 Candidatus Acidiferrum sp.
CGTCGGGGTCGCTCCCGCGGACGCTCTTGATCAGGGCCGAGACGATGTCGTAGTGCTGATCGCCGGCGCGGTCGTAGAGGAGGTGTCGCTCCTGCATCGCGCGCTCGATCTGCTCGAGGCCGATGGTTGCCTCGCCGGCGAGGGCCGCCGCTGCCTCCAGCCCGTTGAGCGCCACGCGTGCGTCGCCTCGAGCGACCTCGAGCAGCGCCTCCATAGCGTCTGGGTCGATGGACGCGTTGACCTCCTTCAAGCCGCGCTCGACCACGTGCTTCAGCTCTTCGCGGTCGAGCTGCTCCAGCCGAAAGACCCGGCTGCGCGACAGCAGCGGCGAGATGACCTCGAAGGACGGGTTCTCGGTGGTCGCTCCGATCAGCGTCACGGTGCCGTCTTCGACGTGGGGCAGGATCGCGTCCTGCTGAGCCTTGTTGAACCGGTGGATCTCGTCGATGAACAGAACCGTGCGGATGCCCGCGCGGCGGTGAACCCTGGCCTCGGCGACCACCTTCCGCAGGTCCGCCACGCCGGCCGTGACCGCGGACATGGCCACCATCCGGGCGCTCGTCTCGGTTGCGAGGAGGCCGGCAAGCGTGGTCTTACCGGTGCCTGGCGGGCCCCACAAGATGATGCTCGGCAGGTTTCCGCTCCGGGTCAGCTGGCGCAGGACGTCGACGACCTTGCGCTGGCCGACCATCTCGTCAAACGTCCGGGGACGCATCCGGGTGGCCAGAGGCGCCCGGACCTCCGCTCCGGCCGCGACCGGGAAGAGCTCCCCTTGATCTGCCATTTGAATCAAATTCTGACCCCGCAGCCTAGAATTGCCGCCCGTGACCACCTGCTGGTACTGCAGCTCCGACGTCCCGGAGACCTCGCAGTACTGCCCAACCTGCGGCCACAGCCAGACCGACCGCACGTCGAGCCCTCTCTTCGGGGTGGTCGACCCGACCACGGGCATCTGGAACTCCAAGTTCGCCAACGCCCTTATCGGACAGGAGGCCAACCGCGCGGTTCGGTACCACCGGCCGCTCTCGGTACTGGTGGTCGAGCTGGACCACGCCGAGCACATCCACAAGGAGCTCGAGTCGATCCAGGTCGAGGGTCTCCTGCGCGAGATGGGAGACCGGCTGGGCCAGTCGGTCAGGGACACGGACACCGTCGCGTTCATGGACGCCGACGGGCCGCCGCATTTCGCGATCGTGCTGCCCGAGACGGACGAACAAGGCGCGGCCCTGGCCGCGGACAAGATCCGCCGCTCGATCGCCTCGCACGATTTTGGCTCCAGCGGCGCCTGGAACCGAATCACCGTCAGCTGCGGCGCAGCCACCATCGACTCCGGCTACCGGCCAATGGACGAAGCGGGAGTCATGAACCGCCGCGAGTACACCGGCAACCTCCTCCGCGAGGCCTACAAAGCCCTTGATTCCGGCCGCTCGGCCGGCACGAACCGAACCACGGTCGGCGCGTACCGAAGCTGACCCGCGTCTATCTGATCCGGCACGCCGACGTCGAGAATCCTCGCCACATCCTGTACGGCCACCTCGACGGCTTCCAACTCAGCTCGCTGGGAAGGGCGCAGTCGGAAGCGCTCGGGGAGAAGCTGCGCGACGCCGGGCTCACGCGGATCGTCCACAGCCCACTGACTCGCGCGGCGGAGACGGCGCGCATCATCGCCCAGCACCAGCCGCAGCCACCGCCGCTCGAGGCCGACCGCCAGCTGATCGAGGCTGAGTTCAGCCGCTATCTGCAGGGCGTCCCCTACTGGCAGATCCCGGTCCGGCGGCCGCTCTGGCTGGTGCACAAGGCCAGGCGCGGGTTGCTCCCGGGCGACGAAACGATCGAGGCGATGGGTGAGAGGGTGCTGCGCGTGGCCCGGCGCCTGGCGCTCGACCATCCCGACCAGGCCGTGGCCCTCGTCAGCCACGCCGATCCTCTCAACGCGACCTACATCCTGCTCGACGGCCGGCCGCAAAACGAGCGCGAGATGCACCGATCGGGAATCGGCAAGGCCGGGATGCTGCAGCTCGACATGCACGGTGACAGGCCCAGCGCCTGGGAGTACGTCGCTCCGCCGCACGTCGACAATCCTGAAACCGCGGCCGCGTAATGGCCTGGACCTTCCCCAAGGGGTTTCTCTGGGGGACGTCGAGCGCGGCGTACCAGGTGGAGGGGGACTGCCGCAACTGCGACTGGTGGGAGTGGGAGCAGCAGCCCGGCCACATTGCCCATGGCGACAGGTCGGGCATCGCGAACGACCACTACCACCGCTACCGCGAGGACTTCGCGCTGCTGCGCGAGATGAACCAGAACGCGCACCGGCTGTCCATCGAGTGGTCGCGCATCGAGCCTTCGGAGGGCGTGTTCGATTCCAAACAGATCCGTCACTACCGGGACGTGCTCGGCGAGCTGCGTGAGCAGGCGATCACGCCGATGGTCACGCTTCACCACTTCACGAGCCCGCAGTGGTTCGTGCACAAGGGCGGGTGGACCTCGAGCGATGCGCATCGCGCGTTCATCCCGTTCGTCAACCGGGTCGCCGATGAGCTCGGGGACCTGGTCGACCTTTGGTGCACGATCAACGAACCGAGCATCTACGCCGCACAGGGCTGGATCGCGGGAGAGTTCCCGCCGGGCCGCCACGGCGACCTCGTCGCTCAATACCGGGTCACGAGCAACCTTCATCGGGCGCATGAGCTGGCCTACGCGGCGATCAAGCGACGCCTGCCGGACAGCCGCGTCGGGCTGTCGCACCACAAGTTTCTCTTTCTGCCGGCGACGCACCGCCGGCGTGACCGGCTCGCGGCCGCGTCGGCCCAGCTCGTGATGGACCGCTGGCCCGTCGCTCCCTGGCGGCTGGACCGCATCGTCGAGGCCACGAGCGATTACATAGGTATCGCCCACTACTGGGCCCAGCTGTGCTCTTTCGACCCCCGCCGTCCGCGGGACCAGTTCATCCGCCGCTCCAACCCCCCAGACGCGGAATCCACCGAGATGGGCTGGGCGTCCAACCCGGCCTGGATGCGTCGGGTGTTGAACGAGCTCAAGCGATACGGCAAGCCCGTCTACGTCACCGAGAACGGCATCGCCACCTCGGACGACGCTGTTCGATCGAAGTACCTCACAGACATCCTCGCCAACATTCACGGCGCGATCGAAGATGGCGTCGATGTCCGCGGCTACTTCCACTGGACCAACA
>DATKFA010000162.1:0-4799 GCA_035511715.1 Candidatus Acidiferrum sp.
TCGGACATCACGTCAGTCACGCGAAGAACCGGGTCAACCGGAGGTTCGAGCCCAACCTGCAGATGGGGCGCGTGACCGTCGCCGGGCGCACATTTCGGGCCAAGGTGTGCACCCGCTGCCTGAGGACGTACTCGGGCTAGAACTCGATCCCCTGGGCTCGGCCGAGTCGAGCCAGGTCCTTTTGCAGCGCGGCCCAGACTCGCTCCTGCGCCTCAGGTTCAGGCACGACCGTCGCCGGGTCGTTGATCTCTGCCGCCAGCTCAGGATGCTCCACCATCTCCGCGAACAGCAGCGTCCACGCGCGCGGCACGACCTCGCGGATCGCGTAGCCCCCACCTCCCAGCGCCAGCCACCGTCCCTCGCACAGCTCGTGGGCGAGCTCGTGGAAGGTCGCGCCGATCTTTGGCCAGATCCGTGTCGTGGCGGCAAGGTGCGCGAGCGGGTCGAGGTGATGGGTGTCGCAGCCGTCCTGCGTCACCAGCACCGTCGGCTGGAAACGCCTCAGCAATGGTGGGACGACCCTTTCGAAGGCTGACAGCCAGGGCTCATCCCAGGTGTACGGCACGAACGGCATGTTGGCCGCGAATCCCAGGCCAGGCCCTTCGCCGCTCTCCTCCGGAAACCCTGTTCCCGGAAACAGCCAGTGGCCCGACTCATGGAGGCTGATGGTCAGCACATCGGGGTCGCTCTTGAAGATGTCCTCGACCCCATCGCCGTGGTGCACGTCGACGTCGATGTACGCGACGCGATGGCCTCGGGCCTTGAACCACTGGCACGCGATCGCCGCGTCGTTGTACGTGCAGAAGCCGGAGGCGCGGTCGCGGTGCGCATGGTGCAGGCCGCCGGACGGGCTGAACGCGTGGAAAAACCCTCCGCTCTGGATGGCTTCCGCGGCGACGAGGGTGGCGCCGGCCACCAGCGCGGTGCCCTCGTGCAGCTCGTCGGAGATCGGGTTGTCGGCGGACGCGTAGCCGGCCGCGTCGATGGTCTCGAATGGAACCTGGCGGCGCCGCACGGGATCGCTCAGCTCACGGACCAGCTGGACGTACTCGGCGGAGTGAACCAGCTCGAGCTCTTCGTCGGTCGCCATCCTGGGCGGCAGCAGGTGGGCGTGCTCGATCAGGCCGGTCGACTTGATCAGGTCGACCGCCAGCTGCACGCGGATCGGCTGCAGCGGGTGCTCGTCGGACAGGTGGTGCTTCATCAGCGCATCGCCGTAAACGAGCGCCACCTGACCGGACACGGCAACTTACGCTAGCTGGTTCAGTGGACCTGTTCGAGTCGGTGCCGAACTTCTCGGAGGGCCGGCGCGCTGACGTCATCGACGCGATCAGCGGCGCCGCCTCGAAGGCGTTCGTGCTCGACACCGATCCCGATCCCGACCACCACCGGGTGGTCGTGTCGGTGTCCGGAGCGGGGCAACGCCTGGTCGATGGGTTGATGGGAGCGATCGCGGCGGCCGTCGAGCGGATCGACATCGGGACCCACCGGGGCGTGCATCCCCGAGTCGGTGCCGCCGACGTGGTGCCGATCGTGCCGCTGGGCGAGACCTCCCTGGAGCGCTGCCGAGAGCTCGCCCACGAGCTCGGGGAACGCGTGTGGTCCGAGCTCCATGTCCCCGTCTACTGGTACGGGCACGGAGAGCACAAGACGCTGGCCGACATCCGGGCGGGCCGGGCGCAGCTCGACCTGGGGCACGAACTCCACCCCACCGCCGGCGCGGCATGCATCGGCGCGCGCAGGGGGCTGGTCGCGTTCAATGTGATCCTGTACGGCGTCGACCTGGTCGCGGCTCGGGGGTTGGCTCGGTCGATCCGCGAGACCGGCGCGGGTCTGCGTGGTGTGCAGGCGTTGGCGTTCGAGCTTCCCGGCGAGCGCATCCAGCTCTCGATGAACCTGTTCCGCGTCGACGAAACCACGCCTTCGGCCGTCGTCGCCGAGCTGGAGCGCAGAGGCGTCGCCGTCGGAGCTCAGCAGATCGTCGGGCTCTGCCCGGCGGTGGCGGCGAATCCGGCGGCTGACTCGAAGCTTCTGGAGGGGAGGCTCGCCGCAGTGTCGGCCGAGGCGGGTGCGGTGCGGTGCGAGGAGCGCGGTGGAGAGGAGATGACCGCGCTGGGATCGCGTCTTCGGCGCGAGGCACGCGAGCTCGCGCAGCTCCGCGCGGACCAGGACGAGTTTCTGTCCGGCGCCGAGCGGGCTGCGGCGCTGATCCAGGTGCTCCGCGCGGCGCGGGCGGACGACCCCGAGGTCGATGGAATCCTTGGTGTCGCCGCCGCGGGTTTGCGGCGCGCGATCTCGCCCGCGACCGAGTCGCTCTACCGCGCACGAATCGACGCGCTCGACGCGCGTCTAGGCTGACTCGGGGATCGTGTCCAGCGTCACAGTGCATGCGCCGCCGTTGACGGTGATCCGGTAGCCGTCCGACGCGCCGCTGAATCCGCCCGACTCGTACGTCAGGTCGCCGATCCCGTGCTGGCTATGGCCGTCGGCGTCGAGGCTGTCCGCTCCTCCCGACACCTGGACGGAAGCCTCCGTCCCGGTGGGCCTGTGAATGTGAACCGTGAGGGCGCCGCCGTTGACCTCGACGGGCACGATGCCCGCCGGGGGCCCCAGAGTCATCTCCTCCGAGCTCGCCCCGGTGTTGACCGAGATCGCCGAAACCTTGACGTTGGCCAGGTTGATCCTGTCTTTCGAGGCGCCGGTGTTCTCGTCGACCTTCCAGGAGACTGCCTCGTTGAGCAAGACGCTGAGGCTGAACCGGCCGTTGGCGAAGCCGAACGGAAAGTTCGTGTTCTGCGAGATCCTCAGCACGCCGGTTGATCTGTCCAACGTGATGTCGGGTTTGGGCCCCGGGTATTCGACGTGGGCCCGGTAGAGAAGCGAGCCGAGGTCGGAGCCGCCAGAGACGTCGATCGTCGCCGATCCCACGTCGACCTCGAGGGAGGCCCGGTGCAGGTCTCCAACCGGCGCCGATACGTCCATCTTGTTGGTTGCGGTCGGGCTCGGATTGATGGCGACGTAGGCCGCCGCACCCCCCACCGCAACGATCACCACCAACGCAGCGGCAACATCGGCGGAGGTGCCGTGAAAACCGCGCCGCACGATGATCTCGACGCCGACCACGATGAGGATCAGCGGCCACAGGTTCACCAGCAGGATCAGGCGGTCGACTGAAAGCGCCCCGATGTTGACCAGCAGCGCCACCACCCCGGCGAGGATGAGGACGGCAGGCCAGAAGAAGCTTCGGTACCGGGTCTGCACTCTTTTTCCTAAGGTCGGGTGCGGCGGAGGATGAGCCAGACTCCGATGGCGATCAGGACCAGCGGCCAGAAGATGTCGCCCCGCAGCCACCACAGGACCCCGAGGTTGTAGAGCAGGAAGTAGACGCCGACGACGATCAGGACGCCCGGCCAGAAGTAGGGATGGCGCCAGATGTTGTTCATCTGCGGGTCAGTCTAGAGCGGCGCGACGACCTCGAAGAAGCCTGGCTTCTCCTTGCGAGCTGCCTCGATGAGGTCCGGTCCGGCGACGGTCGTCTGCACCGCTGGCGCGCCCCTCAGGTACGCCGTGGTCACCCGCCGCAGGTCTTCGGCCGTGACCTGGAGCAGACGCTGCTTGAATCTCTCTCGCACGTCGCGAGTCAGGCCGGTGGCGCGGTTGGTCGACTCTCGTCTCCCCTTGCTGTCCGGCGACTCCAGCGGGTCGACGTCGCCGCACGCGCCGAGGATTGCCTCCTTGAGCGACTCGGCCTGGATCTCCTGCTCCGTCACCCATCTGACGGCCTCGTCGAAGACGTCGTAGGTGCGAATGATGTTGGGGTCGCGGTAGGAGCCCAGGTAGAAGGTGCCGCTGAGGATGCCTGCAGACGCGAATCCGCCATACGCTCCGCCTTTCTCGCGCAGCTCGCGGTGCAAATAGGTGTCGCGCAGGTAGTTCGCCAGGACAAGTAGCGCGGGTGCGTCCGGGTGCGTATATCGCACCGTCTTGAAGAAGCGCACGTTGAACGCGACCGGCACAGGAGCGGTGCGCGCTTCTGGCAGCATCTGCTCCGCTTGCGGAGCCGGGCCTTCCTTGGCGGCTCCCGCCTGCGGCAGCGCCGCGACCAGGCCCGCGATGAGCTCCTCGAGCGGGCCGATCATGGATTCCTCGCAGGTGACGATGATGCGCAGCGCACCGGCGCGGAACAGGTCACGGCGGAGCGCGTTCAGGGCGTCGATGACGTCGCCCAGGCCGGCTTCGTCGTACTTCGCGAGACGCCGCATCGTGTGCAGCATTCCGACGCCCTGGAGGCGGTCGTTGAGCGCTCCTTCGGAGCTGATCTTGGCGTGCGAACGCAGCAGCGCGAACGTGAATCCGAGGCCCGCGAGCGAGCTCTCGAGTCGTGTTGTGATCTCGGCGATGATCTCCCTCAATCTCCTGGGTTCGATCTCGAGCCGCGCCGTGAGGTCTGTGAGCAGCTCGATGAACGGCTGCGCGTTGCGGTCGAGGGCTTTGCCGCTCAGGACGAACGACTGGATGTAATCGTCCTGCGAGGCGAGCGACTGGACCTGCGCCGCCGCGCCGACGCCGCCGGTGTGGGATGCGATGCGCGTGGCGATCTGCGCGTAGTCCTGGCCCGCGGCGCCGCTCTGAGTGAGGGCGCGCCCGAAGAGGGGCAGCAGGTCCTTCTGGTCCTGCGTCAGGTGACGGAAATCCGCGCGCAGGTCCAGGTAGGTGATGCCGTTGGTGGGCTGGGGATAGAACTCGACAAGCGCCCGGTTGGCGGCCGCGTCGCGACTCGGCACGTCCTCGAACCTCAT
>DATKFA010000163.1:0-2845 GCA_035511715.1 Candidatus Acidiferrum sp.
GGCTCTCGCAAAACGCCGGCTGCGCGCGTGGCACAGAGCGATCGCGACGGCGTCCCGAGCGTGGTCGTCGAGCTTGCCCTCCGGCAGCTTCACCTGCGCGGCCAGCATCCGCCCGATCTGCGACTTGTCGGCGTTGCCGTACCCGGTGAGGATGACCTTGACCTGGCTCGGCTTGTACTCGTAGACAGGGACGCCGCACTCCTCGAGCACGTTGAGGATCGCGCCGCGCGCCTGCGCCACGCCGACGGCGCTAGTCGCGTTGCGGCCCATGAAGATCTCTTCGATGGATGCTTCACCGGGCGGGTTCTCAGCGATCAGCCGGCGGAGGTGATTCGTGATCGTCAGCAGGCGGGCGCCGTCTCGACCGGGGATCGTGACGACGGTGCTGCAGGAGAGGACGAGGTTGGGCTCCGCGAACAGAGCGAATCCGGTGCCAGCGAGGCCGGGGTCGACGCCGAGAATTAGCCCGTTAAACGCGGGTGAGGACTGCGGTCCTCCCCCGCGGACCCCCTCCTTGGGCTTCCACTGGGAACGATTGGGAGGCGATTGGTAGTTCCGCGTCTGGGGACGGCCGGAATGAATCCGGCCTAGAGGCGATCCATCAACTTCTTTCATTCATACCTGTGCTGCAACGCGTTCAAGGACGTCAGATGGGATGTCGAAGTTGGCGTAAACCTGCTGGACGTCGTCGTCCTCCTCCAGTGACTCCACCAGCCTCAGCACTGCTGCGGCCTTGTCTTCGCCGACCAGCACCGTTTGCGTCGGCTGCATCGTGATCTCGGCGTTCTCGACAGCGACCCCCAGCGCTTCGACCGCCGCTTTCACCCTCTCGAACGCGGATGGCGATGTGGTGATCTCCACGGACGTGCCCTCCACCTGGACGTCGTCCGCACCCGCTTCGATCGCGGCCAGGCCGACTTCCTCTGGGTCGTGCTTGCCGGCGTTGACGGTCATCACGCCCTTGCGTTCGAACATCCAGCCCACCGAGTTGGTCTCACCGAGGTTGCCGCCGCCTTTGCTGAACAGGTGGCGGACAGCTGCAGATGTGCGGTTGCGGTTGTCGGTCAGGGTGTCGACCATGACGGCGACGCCGGAAGGGCCGTAGCCCTCGTAGCGGACCTCCTCGAGGCGATCGCCGGCGAGCTCGCCGGTGCCGCGCTGAATGGCGTTCTTGATGCGGTCGGCCGGCATGTTGATCTCGCGCGCCTTCTGCACCGCCAGTCGCAGGCGGAAGTTGCCGTCGGGATTGCCGCCGCCCTCACGCGCCGCGATCGTGACCTCGCGGCTGGCGCGCGTGAACGCCTGACCCCGCTTGGCGTCGACGATGGCCTTTTTGTGCTTGATCCCGGCCCACTTGGAATGCCCGGACAATCTAGGAAGCGCCTCCGAACATGCTTTCGCTCATTTTAATTCGATGTACCGCCTCCTGGCGGACACGACATCGCCCTTGGTCGGGGTCGCGTCCAGCCCGACCTTGTCGCCGTTGATGCGCACGCCGCCTTGCTCGACCAGGCGCCTTGCGTCGTTGCGGCTGTTGGCAATGCCTGTTTCGACCAGGAGGCTGACCAGGTCCGCCGGTGTCTTGTCGTATGGCTCCCTCTCGGCCGGAATCTCGCGCTTGCGGAATTTGGTGTTGAAGTCTTCTTCGGCATGCGTTGCGGCCTCGTCGCCATGCAGGCGTTTGACGAGCCGGCGCGCGAGCGCGGCCTTCGCGTCACGCGGCTTCATCGTCAGGATGTCGTGCTGCTGGTTCCTCTCGAGGCCTGAGACCAGCCGTACGTATTTCTCGATGAGGCCGTCCGGGATGGACATCGTCTTGCCGTAGATCTCCTCGGGCGACTCGGTGAGTCCGATGTAGTTGTTGAGCGACTTGCCCATCTTCTGCACGCCGTCGGTGCCTTCGAGCAGCGGGAATACGGCGATGTCCTGCGGCTCCTGGCCATACGCCTTCTGGATCTCGCGGCCGAACAGGAGGTTGAAGAGCTGGTCGGTTCCGCCGATCTCGACGTCCGCCTTCACCGCCACGGAGTCGTACGCCTGGTTGAAGGGATAGAGGACCTCATGCGCACTGATGGGGGTGCCTCCCTTGATCCTGTCGGCGAAGTCCTCACGCTGCAGGACCTGCTGCAGCGTCGCCTTGGCCATCAGGCGCAAGGTGTCGGCCGCCGTCATGGTTGCCAGCCACTCCGAGTTGTGGCGCACCTCGATCTTGGTGCGGTCGAGCACGAGGTCAAGTTGCTTGAAGTAGGTCTCGGCGTTGCGAGCGATCTCCGCTTCGCTGAGCATCGGCCGCGTCACCGAGCGTCCGCTTGGGTCGCCGATGAGCGCCGTGTAGTCGCCGATGATCACGACTACGGTGTGGCCCTCGTCCTGGAACATGCGAAGCGTGTCGAGCACGACGAGGTGACCGACGTGCAGGTCTGGCGCGGTTGGATCCAGCCCGAGCTTGATGCGCAGCCGATCCCCGCGCTCGAGCCGCGAACGCAGGTGATCCTCAATGTGGATCTCGACCGCCCGCTCGCGCAGGCGATCGAAAAACGCGCTACTCAACCGGCCTGAGTCTAGGGATTGACCGGGTTGGGACCGAAGTAGATCTGCGGGTCACCGGGCAGCAGCGGCTGGAACAGGGCGATGACTGGGTTGTGGATCGCATCGACCACCTTGGTCACGAAGAGCGAGTCATGTACCGCATTACGGATGTTCACCTGCAGGGCATCCAGCTGGGATGCGCCGATCGGGCTGGCGGCCAGCTCCAGCTCGAACACGACGACCACGGAGAGGAGGAAGGCCGTCACCAGGCCTAGCGCCGTGCCCAGCGTCCGGTTCAGGACGACGGCCTGAATCT
>DATKFA010000164.1:0-3003 GCA_035511715.1 Candidatus Acidiferrum sp.
TCCTCGAGCTCCTCCATCGAGCCACCCGCGCGCGTGACCCACGCGACCTCGGGCGCGAAGCCCTCGATGTGCTCGGCCTCTTTCATCAGGTACTCGCGAGGGATGAGCAGCGGGAACGCCCAGTTCTCGTGGCCGCTCGACTTGATGAGGTCGTCGAACGCGCGGGTGATCGCCTCCCACATCGCCCAGCCGTATGGACGGACGACCATCATTCCGCGGACTCCGGACCAGTCGGCCATCTCGGCCTTGCGGATCACGTCCGTGTACCAGCGGTCGAAGTCGGCCGACATCTTGGTGACTTCTTTCACGAAGTCCTGCTGTTCTTCGGTTTCCTGTTTCATGTCAAAAAGCTCCCGTTGAAGTAATTAGATCAATCGGCGCGCCCGGACGCGTGAGGTCGCGCCGGGCTAGCTCGGGAGCGGAGCCGGTGTCGCGGGGGCGTGCTCGGCCGCGATCGCGTCGATCTCAGCCAGAAGCACGGGGAGCAGCTCCTCCTGGGGCACGGTCTTGTAGAGGGTACCTTTCTTGAAGATCACACCTTTGCCCCGGCCGCCGGTCACACCGATGTCGGCATGCCGCGCCTCGGCCGGCCCGTTGACCACGCAGCCCATCACCGCGACCGTGATCGGGACCTTCAGCCTGGCGATGTACGACTCGACCGCCTTGACCATCGGAACCATGTCGTACTCGAGGCGGCCGCACGTGGGGCATGCCACCAGCGTCGGCGACTCCTTGCGGAACGCGAGGGTCTTGAGAATCTCGTGCGCGACCCGCACCTCCTCGCGAGGATCGGAGGTCGCCAGCGACACCCGGATCGTGTCACCGATGCCCTCGCTCAGCAGGACCCCCATGCCGACCGCGCTGCGGATGCTCCCGGCTTCCACGGGACCAGACTCGGTGACGCCGAGGTGGATCGGATACGCGCGGGCGGCGGCGAACTTGCGGTTGGCGAGGATGTTGGTCCACACATCGGTCGCCTTGAGCGAGACCTTGATGAAACCTGGACCGTAGTCGAGGTCCTCGAGGATCTTGCAGTGACCGAGCGCGACCTCGACCATGCGGTCGGCGGTGCGCTCACGGTCGTCACGATCGATGTGGTGCTGCTCACGCAGTGACTTGTGGACCTCTTCCGGCAGCGAGCCCGCGTTGACCCCGATGCGGAACGGGATCTGGCGCTCCTTGGCCGCGGTCACGACCTTCACGACCTTGTCGCGGTCGGGGATGTTGCCGGGGTTGAGACGAAGGCATTGCACACCCGCCTCGATCGCCATCAGCGCCAGGGTGTGGTCGTAGTGGATGTCGGCGATCACCGGGAGCGGCGACTGCTTGACGATCTCCTTCAGCGCCTCCGCCGCCTCTCGATCGGGCACCGCGGGTCTCACGATCTCGCAGCCCGCCTCCTTGAGCTCGTGGATCTGCCGCACGGTCGCCTTCACGTCGCGCGTGTCGGTCTTGGTCATCGTCTGCACTGCGATCGGCGCGGCGCCTCCCACGACCACGTCGCCGACGCGGACCGGGATCGACTTGCGGCGAGTCACCAACGCGCTCACCTCTGCAGCACGGGGAACTGGCCGCTCGCGATGCGGATGATGTCGAGCGCGCTTATGTAGACGGCGATCGCAAGCAGGGCGACGAGCCCAAAACGCTGCACGTTCAGCTCGACCGTGCGGTTGAACGGGCGGCGACGAACCACCTCGATCAGCACCACGACGACGCGACCGCCGTCCAGGGCGAGAAGCGGAAGCAGGTTCGTGAATCCAAGGGCGACAGATAACAACGCGACAAAGCCGAGATAGGTGACGAGGCCGAGGCCGACAGCCTGCTGCGCAACCTCGCCGATGCCGATCGGTCCCGTCACGCCGTTGGGCCCGAGAAGACCGCCCGGGACCTGGCCCGTGACCAGCTGCGCCAGCCCTCCGACGATCCCGCCGACGGCGACGAACGGAAAGCTCGCGCCGTCACCGACCGCCGTGTACCAGTAGATTAGCCGTCGCGGCATGCCGATGCCGATCGTGCAGGCGGTCGCGCTGGTGCAGACCGGGGTGACCGTCACGCTGAAGGGGCTGCCGTTCGGGTGATCGCCCGCCAGGATCAGGGGCTGGCCCGGTGCCTTCGCCTCAGCGTCTCTGACCTGGCCGATCCGCGTCACGGGCTGGCCGTTGACCGTGCGGATGCTGTCCCCCACCTGCAGACCGGCCGCGGCCGCGGGCGTGTTGGGCAGGACGGTGAAGACCTTGCCCGGATCGCTGTTGAGCTGGGTCAGCTCGACGCCGGCGACGATGATCATCGCCACCAGGAAGTTGGCCGCAGGGCCCGCGATCAGGATCACGATTCGCTGCCACGCGGCCTTGCGGTGGAATCCGCTCGGATCGTCGAACTCACCCGCCTCCATGCCCCCCATCCGCACGTAACCGAGGATCGGCAGCGCCCGGATGGCGTAGACCGTCCCGTCGCGGGTCATCGACCAGAGCTTGGTTCCGGCCCCGATCGAGAACTCGATCACCCGCACCTTGAACAGCTTCGCGAACGCGAAGTGGCCCGCTTCGTGAGGCGCGATCAGGAGCAGGAACATGCCGGCGATTCCGAGGACGACGAGGAGCGCGTTCATGGGTGCCGGCTCTAGCCTACGGGACGGATACCGTGGGCATCCCTCACATAGGAGCGCGCCCAGCGGTCGGCGTCCAGAATCTCCCCCATGGTGTCGCCGCAGCCCGGAAAGGCGCCCAGCGCCCCCTCCACGGCCTTGACGATGCCGCTGAAAGGAATCTCGCGGGCCAGGAATGCGTTCACTGCCTCCTCGTTGGCCGCGTTGAGCACCGCAGGGTGGCCGCCGCCGCGCATTGCTGCCTCGCGCGACAGCCTGACGCTCGTGAATTTGGATTCGTCGAGCCTGTAGAACTCGAGGCCGCTGATCTCCTCCACCGGCGTCGCGGGCACGGCGTCGGGCAGCCGCTCGGGATAGGCGAGCGCGACCGCGATGGGCAGGCGCATGTCGGGCCGGCC
>DATKFA010000165.1:0-6237 GCA_035511715.1 Candidatus Acidiferrum sp.
GCGCGGCTCAGCCGCACGACCTTGCGCGCGACTGCGTTGCGAAGCAGCGAGAAGTAGGCCGAGCGGCCGCGCTGGTTTCCCAGCAAACGTCCACGCGAGCCGTAGTAGATGCCGAGCAGCTCGCTCAGCTGACAGCAGGGCCTTGCAGGTAGAAGCCCAGCCATCTCGTTCTTGACCTCAGCCGAGAACGAAATCGCGCATACCTCCAGGAAGGTGATTCAACCTTCCCCCCTCCACCCGAGTCTAACGCGCGGCGGACTCGCTCCAGTCGAGGTATCTCGCAACGCTCACAATATTTTCGAGATGCCGGAGATGCGCATGATCGAGGCGGTCCGCGCCGCGATCACCGAGGAGATGGAGCGCGACGAACGCGTGCTCGTCCTGGGCGAGGACGTGGGACGAAAGGGCGGCGTGTTCGGGGCGACCGACGGTCTCTACGCGCGGTTCGGCGAATCCCGCGTCCTCGACACCCCCCTGGCCGAGTCGGCCATCGTCGGCGTCGCCATCGGCGCGGCCCTGAACGGCCTGATCCCAATCGCCGAGATCCAGTTCGCCGACTTCATCCATCCCGCTTTTGACCAGATAGTCAGCGAGGCGGCACGGACGCGGTACCGCTCCAACGGCGACTGGGGAGTGCCGATCGTCATCCGCGCGCCGTTCGGAGGCGGGGTGCATGGCGGCCTCTACCACTCGCAGTCGATCGAGGCGTTCTACGCCCACGTGCCGGGCGTGAAGGTGGTCGTGCCGAGCACGCCCTCCGACGCTCACGGCCTGCTGAAGTCGGCGATCCGCGACCCCGACCCGGTGCTCTTCCTCGAGCACAAGAAGGTGTATCGCCTCGTCACCGAGGAGGTCCCTGACGGCGACCAACTCCTCCCGATCGGCCCCGCCGTCGTGCGCCGCGAGGGCATCAGCCTCAGCTGCTTCGCCTGGGGCTTGATGACGCACTACTGCCTCGAGGCCGCTGAACAGCTGGAAAGCGAAGGCGTCAGCGTCGAGGTGGTCGACCTGCGCACGCTGGCGCCGCTCGATCGGAAAACGATCCTCACCTCGGTGCGCAAGACCGGCAAGGCGCTGGTGGTGCACGAGGACAACCTCACCGGCGGGTTTGGCGCCGAGGTGGCGGCGACCATCTCCCAGCACGCGTTCGACGACCTGGACGGTCCGGTGACGAGAGTCGCCGCGCCTGACATCCCGGCCATGCCGTTCAACACGCCGCAGGAGGAGTTTTTCATGCCCAGCCCGCACAAGATCGCCGAGGCGATGCGCAAGCTTGCCGCGTACTAAGAAGTCGGCGCCGAAGACCACACAGGTTCCCTCGATCTCCCAGGCCGAGTACGCGATGCGGCGCGAGTGCGTGACCGCGGGAATGCAGGCCGCGGGCCTTGACGCGACGTGCATCTTCTACCCGGCCCGCGTCGCCTATCTGACGGGGTTCCACCACATCCCGACCGAAAGGCCGATCGCGCTGGTGATCGGTTCGAGCGGCCAGTCGTCGCTCGTCGTGCCGGCGGTCGAGAAGGAGCACGCCGAGTCGGCGACTGCGGTCGACCAGGTCCGGGTCTACTTCGAGTACCCGGGGGCGGAGCACCCGATGGAGGCGGTCGCGGACGTGCTGGTCGACATGAACGCGCGCGCCGACCAGACGGGCGCCGACCACGACGGCTACGTGCCGTACTGGGGCTATCGCGGCCCGCGGCTGAGCGACCTCACCGGCGTCGAGCCGTTCGACGCGGAGCTCATCGTCGAATCGCTGCGCCGGGTCAAGTCGCCCTCAGAGCTCGAGTGCATCCAGCTCGCCTGCGACTGGGCGGTGCGCGCGCACAGGCGAATGCAGGCGGCGATCACCGTCGGCAAGACCGAGATGGAGTGTTACACCCCGCCCGCCACCGAGACGCTGTTCGAGATGGTGCGCGAGATGCCCGGCTGGAGACCCAAGGGCCTCGACGACGCAGGGCTGACCGCGATGTTCGTCGGCGGTCGCGCGACCGCGATGCCGCACGGGTTCGTCAAGGGTCACGGCGTGCAGCCGGGCGATGTCCTGGTCAGCGGTGCGGCCAGCAACATCGACGGCTACCGCAGCGAGCTCGAGCGCACGATGATCGTCGGCGAGCCGACCGAGGAGCAGCGCCGTGCGTTCAACGCGATGCTTGCGCTGCAGTCGCGCGCGATCGAGGTAATGGCCCCTGGGGTGCCGGCGGGTGAGATCGAGCTCGCGGTGGTTCAGCTTGCCGAAGAGCTCGGCGTGGAGCAGAACCTGCGCCACCACGTCGGGCACTCGATCGGGCTGGAGGGACACGAGGCGCCGTTCCTCGACCGCGGCGACGACGCCGTGCTCGAGGTCGGAATGGTCTTCACGGTCGAGCCGGGCGTCTACATCCAGGAGCTGGGCGGGTTCCGCCACAGCGATACCGTCTGCATCACCGCGGACGGATGCAGCGTGATGACCGACTACCCCCGCGAGCTGAAGGACCTCATCATCACGCCGTAGCGGCGATGTCGGTCTGGCGGATGTGGCTGCTGACCATGTGCAGCACCGGCACGCCCGCGTGGACCCGATGCCGGACGCGCTCGACCGCCACCGGTGGCACGAGGTCCTGCTCTCCCTGCACAACCACCGTTTCGCGCGGCCTGACCTCCGCCCAGACCCTGCCGACCGCGTCCCGCGGCAGGCTTCCGGGCACGTAGACGTACCGGCGATTCGCCACGTGCTCTCGCGTCCTCATCTCGGCGCGCGTGAAGGCGTCCTGCGCGACGTAGTCCTTGAGGTACGGATCGCTCACCTCCCAGAGCTCGGCGGGTCCCGGCGGCGCCTGGCCCCGATACAGGAACACGATCCGTTTGCCGTTCGCGGCTGACATCCCCTCGTCGATCACCGCGTCGGCGAGGTTCTGATCGCGCGGCAAGATCACGAGGACGTCGGCGGGGTTCCGCAGGAACTGCAGGCTGATCGATTCGGCGGCCAGCTCCGGCCGGTACGGCACCGGGAAGACCGCCGGCCGTCGACGCTTTCCACGGTTGTACGTCCACAACCCGACGGCGAGGCCGATCAGCGTCAGACCTCCGCCGAACGCCGTCGCGTACGGCTTGGCGACAAGATTCACGCTCCACCCGATCACCGTCAAGGTGGTGGTCACGACGCCCACCGCAAACCACAGGCGGCGGCGGAGCGGCCGGTCGACCTTGAGCTCACGCCACCGGACGACGTCCAGCGAGACGTTGGTGAGGATGAAGGAGCCGAGCAGCCCGAAGGCGTAGAGGTCGCCGAGGAACACCGAGGCGATCTGGCTCTGGCCGGCGATGTACACGAGGACCACGGGAGGTCCCATCGCGGCGAGGATCGCGATGTGCGGCGTGCGGCGAAGGCTGTTGCGCTTCTCCATGACGCGGGGCAGGAATCCCATTCGAGTCAAGGCCAGGAAAACGTGATAGCCGCCGATGATCGCGGTGTTGCTCGCGAAGATGAGGAGGATCGAGCCGGTGATGGCGACGGCGCCGGCGAGCGCCTGGCCGGAGAACTGGCCCGCAAGCAGCGAGAGCAGCTGGTTGACGTGGTCGGGGCTGTTCGGGTCGCGCACGAGGGCGGTCTGCCACAGGGTCAGCAGCGGGCTCGTGATCGTCATCGTCAGGATGACCAGGGCCATCGTTCGGTAAGCCGTGACGCGGCGCGGTGAGCGCATCGCAGGCGCGATCTGCGCGACGCTCTCGAGACCCGAGAACGCCAGGAAGGCGGCCCCGAAGCCGGTGAGGATGGTGAGTGGCGTCAGAGGAGGCGGGCCTTGGGTGACGGAAGAGAAGCTCTGGAGGATTCCCGCCACGCCGAGGTGGGCGCCCACCACGAGCACCACGGCAAGCTGGGCCGCGGCGGCCGCGGTCGCGGCGACGAAGCTGACCGTCGCGCTCTCCCGGATCCCGTAGATGTTGAGCGCGGCAAGGAAAGCCAGCGCCACGAGCGTTCCCGGCACCGCGTTGCCGATGCCAACCGACGGGATGACCACCGCGAGGTAGGCGACTCCGGAGAACGCGCTGATGGCAGCCGTCAGGTAGTAGTCGACGATGATGAACAGACCGCCCACGAGCCCGGCCAGCGGATGCAGCGCGCGCGATGAGATCGTCACCACGCCGCCGCCCTCGGGGTTGCGCCAGGTCACCTCTGCGTACTTGAGGGCGAGAAGGACGAACACGAAGAGCGTCATCACGACGAAGATCGCCGCGCGCTTGTTGTAGCCGCTCGCCGAGAGGATGCCGGGCACGTAGTAGATCGACGTGCCGATGTCGGCGAACACTATCGACCAGCACAGCAGCGGTCCAAGCCTTGCGCCGTGGAACTTGACGCGGCGCCTCGTGGAGGCGGCGGTATGCATCAGGTGCTCGCGCGCAGCTCGATGAGGTACCGGCGCAGGCCATCGAGGTCGGATCGGACCTGATTGAGCGCACGCGCGGCCTGCCTGTCACCGAGGTCCAGCGCTTCGACGGCGGCCAGGTACAGGTCTGCTCGCTCCAGCTGGCGCGCGGCGATGCGGAGCACCTGACGGCTCTCGCTCGCCGTCCTGGTGGCCGGTAGCTGAACAACGGCTGCGCGCATGCTTCGAACGTAAGAGGCGCCGTGTTAGGGACCCGTAGGGCTGTAGCGCGGATCCGTATGGATCTCGTATGGGTTTGACGGGACGATCGATTACGCTCCAATTCGATGTCTGAATCGGTCGCTCGCCGGGGCCGGAGACCTGGCGACCTCCGAGTGGTCGTCCGCCGTCCGGCGAAGCTTCCGCGCACGCTCGGTCCCGGCGCCCTGTTCGCCGCGTCCTACGGCAACGTCGGATCGAGCATCTACTACGCCCTGGGCGTCACGGCAGCATTCGCCCTCGGATTGACGCCGGTCGCGCTGATCCTCGCCGGCTTCATCTTCGTCACGACCGCCCTCAACTACGCGGAAGGGACCGCGGCGCTGCCGCACGCCGGCGGCAGCTCGAGCTTCGCTCGACGGGCCTTCAACCCGCCCATCGGGTTCCTCGTCGGGTGGGTCCAGCTTCTCAACTACACGGCGACGGTCTCGATCTCCTCGTACTTCGCCGTCAGCTATCTCGGGTTCCTCGGAAGTTACGTCTCCGCGCTTCACGTCCTGACGCAAAGTCAGGCGTCGCATGTGGCAGCCACCGTCGTGCTGATTGCAATCCTCGTAATCGTGAACATCATCGGCATCCAGGAATCGAGCGCGATCAACCTGGTTCTTGCATTCACGGACCTGATCACCCAGTTCGTGCTGGTGATTCTCGGCATCATTCTTTTGCTTCATGTCCAGGACGTGATCAACAGCATTCACCTCGGTGTCGCGCCAACCTGGGGCAGCTTCCTGGCCAGCATCTCGATCGCGATGGTCACCTACACCGGCATCGAAACGATCTCCAATCTCGCCGAAGAGGCGAAGAATCCCGGACGCAATGTGCCGCTCGCGACGTGGTGGGTGGTCGCCGCCGTGCTCTTCGTGTCAGCGTTCTTGCCGACCATCGGCATCAGCGTCTTTCCGGTTCATTTCGTGGATGGCACTTACACGACCGCCCTGGCGACGCAGTGGAAGGCTGACCCCGTGGCAGGCATCGCCGGCGGCTTCTCGATCGTGTCCCAAACGCTTGCGTTCTGGGCGCAGGTATGGGTGGGCATTCTCGCCTTCACAATCCTTGTGATCGCCACCAACGCCGGGCTCATCGGCATCTCACGCCTCAGCTACTCGTTGGCCGGATTTGACCTTCTCCCCCACCGCCTCGCGCGGCTGCACCCTAAATTCAAGACGCCGTACGTGTCGATCATCGTGTTCGGCATCGTGGCGGCGGTGCTCGTCCTGCCTGGGCTGATCGCCGGCGGAAAAGAGATTGACCTGATGGCTGCCGTGTATTCGCTGGCCGCCACCTTCGCGTTCTGCTCCGCGCATCTCTCGGTGATGCGACTGCGCTTCATCGAGCCGGGCCTGCACCGCCCGTACCGGATGCCGTGGAACGTCAGCTTCGGCCGCGACAGCATCCCCGTTCTATCACTCGTGGGAGCGCTGTTCATCGGGACGGTTTTCACGCAGCTCATGTTCCAGAACATCTCCAACTCGACCTTCATCTTCATGGGCTGGCTTGCGTTGGGTGTGCTCACCTACGTCGCGTATCGGCGCTACCGCCGCGAGCCGCTATGGGAGCCGCTGGAGGTTCCGCCGCCCCGTGAGCGCGAGGTCGACCACGTGCCGTTCGAGAGCCT
>DATKFA010000166.1:0-2056 GCA_035511715.1 Candidatus Acidiferrum sp.
TCCGAGCTTTCTCAGAAGTAAGGCTCGCTCCGCCGGGTTCTGGCACAGCTCCAGCGCGCGCTGGCGGGCCAGCCGTGCGAGGGAATGCTCACCCATCCGGTCGAGCAGCTCGGCCCGCGTCGAGTGCAGAAGGTGGTAGTCACCCAGCGACATCGCGAGGTCGTTGACCTCGCCCAGGGCCACCTCAGGACCGGCCAGATGGCTCACCGCGATCGCCCGGTTGAGACGGACGATCGGCGAGTCCGTCATGCGCAGCAGCGCGTCGTAGAGGAGAACGATCTGGCGCCAGTCCGTCTCCTCCCACGAGCGCGCCTCGGAGTGGACAGCTGCGATCGCCGCCTGCAGCTGGTACTGGCCCGGAGCATTGAGCGCCGCTGCGCGATCAAGCAGCTGCACGCCCTCGGTGACGGCGCGGGCGTCCCACAGCGAGCGGTCCTGGTCAGGCAGCAGCACCATCTCGCCGGCCGCGTCGAATCGTGCGGCCGAGCGCGCGAGGGTGAATCTCATCAGCGCCGCCAGGCCGATCACCTCTGCCTGATTGGGCAGGAGCCGATCGAGCAACGACACCAGCCAAAGCGCGTCCTCCGCGAGGACGCGACGGGCGGCAACCGTGTTGCCGCGGCTCAGGTACCCCTCGTTGAACATCAGGTACAGCACCGCGAGGACGGCGTCGAGGCGGGGCGTCAGCTCGGCCCCCTCAGGGATCCGGTACGGGATGTTCGCCGCGACGATCTTGCGCTTGGCCCGGACGATGCGCTGCGCCATCGCGGGCTCGGCGACCAGAAACGCCGCGGCGATCTCGGCTGTGGTGAAGCCGGCGATCGCCCGCAACGTCAGCGCCACCTGCGCTTCCTGCGGCAGCGCCGGGTGGCAGCAGGTGAAGATCAGGCGCAGACGGTCGTCCGACTCCGATCTGTCACCCGGCAAGGTCGAGCGCTCCAGAAGAGCCACCTTCTCCGCGTAGCGTCGGTCCCGACGCAGCAGGTCGATCGCGCGGCGCCGCGCCGTGGTCATGAGCCACGCGCCCGGGTTGTCGGGGATCCCCTGCCGCGGCCACTTCTCCAGCGCTGCTACGAGGCTGTCCTGCACCACCTCCTCGGCGACGTCGAAGTTGCCCAGGACCCTGACCATGGCGGCCGTCAGCCGCCCGGCCTCCTCGCGGAAGACCGCGGCAAGCGCTTCTTCGGTCGTGGAACGTGGCTCTGACAGGCCCCTTATGGTTCCACGGTCGGCCAGATCTCGACAGGTCCGCCCGGCCAGGCGAGGGCCATGGCCTGCGCCTCCTCGAGATCCTTCACGTTGACGATCGCGAATCCGCCGATGATCTCTTTCGACTCGATGAACGGGCCGTCCGTGACGATGCGGGTGCCGTTCTGTCCCTGGACGGTGGTGACGCCTTTGCCCGTCAGCTGAAGGCCGCCTTCGATCTTGCCGGCGTGGGTGTAATCGTCGAACCACTTGCCCGCGGCCGCCATCGCGGTCCCGTACTGCTCCTTCGACTGGCCGTCCCAGCGATCCTGGTCTTCCCGCGTCCCTACGAACAGCAACAGATATTTCATGTCCAACCTCCTGAGCCATACGACGAACGAGGTCGGCGGAAATCGACAGTCAAGGCGCCCTCTAAGCGCGGTCCTGGGCGTGGTCGACGATCGGCCGGATCTCCACCGTGCCCGGCCACTCCTTGGCCATCGCCAGCGCCTCGTCGAGGTCGGCGACCTCGATCAGAGCAAACCCGCCTATGACCTCTTTGGACTCGATGAACGGTCCGTCGGTGACGATGACCTTGCCGTTGATTCGCGAGACCGTGGTCGCGGTGCTCGGTCCCTGCAGCTCCTCGCCCCCCACGACCTTGCCGGAGCTGGTGTACTTCGCGAACCACTCGCTCGATTTGCGGTAGTCGGCCATCGCCTCCTCACGGGCCGGGCTGGGGAGCTGCTCCGCGCCTTCCATCGTTCCGCCGAACAAGAGAACGTATTTCATTGCCAACCTCCATCAAGCACGACGAACGGCGCCGGGCGGTTTAGACACCCCAGTCACGAACCGGTGAATTCGGGCT
>DATKFA010000167.1:0-5010 GCA_035511715.1 Candidatus Acidiferrum sp.
AGGGCGCGGGGGATCGTCAGAAGCTGGTCGAGACGATGCGTCTCTTCATTCGCATGTATCGCCCGCACGAAGCACGCGAGGACACGGTGCTCTTCCCGGCCTTCCGTAGCATCCTCAAGCCGAAGGAGTTCGAAGCGCTCGGCGAGCAGTTCGAGGACAAGGAGCACGAGCTTTTCGGCAAGGAAGGCTTCGAAGGCATCGTCGTTCAAGTGGGCAAGCTGGAGCAGACGCTGGGAATCTACGAGCTGGATCAGTTCACGCCGGCGACGTGAGCGCGCCGATGCGGCCCACGCAGCGCCTGCTGGGACGCAAGCGTCGCGATCCCGTCGGATCCAGCGCGTGCTCAGGTTTCGATCAGCCCAGCTGCCCGCGTCGCTTCCAGCCGCCCGGTGACGACGAATCCTCGTCCAGCTGGGTGGGAACGACCCTCCGCAGCGTCAGGCGCAGCTCTGCGGATGCATGGCGCGCCTGCCCGAGCAGGTCGTCGAGGCACCGGGCCTGCGCCTGGATCTGGAGATCGAGCTCGGCGGCGGCGCCGGCGCCGGTCAATCGAAGAGGGATCCTCAGCTCGGACGAAACCAACTCCAGTAGCTCGTCCTTCGCGAGCCTGGCGGCCTCGAGGGCACGCCGGGCCTCGTCGCGCTCGCGGGCGAGCTCTGCGAGATCTGCGCTCGCTCCCCGGATCGTGACGTAAGCGGCGATGTTCCCGGCGATCACCGACAGCGCGCGCAGGTGCTGCTCGGTGTATTCCGTGCGCGACGACCGCACCAGCAAGATGCCAATCACCTCGTCGAGCCCCACGAGCGGCACGGCGAGGCGCGCCTCGTCGGATCGCTCCCGAACCACGGGCGTGCGCGCGTTCGAATCGACGAGCCGCACGAAGATGTCGATCAGCGCGCGGGTGACGGAAAGTCGGCCCTCGCACGACAGCTCGGGTACGAGCACGACGTGCGGCTCGTGCCCGAGCCGCGCCTCGAGCATCGCGCACTGCTCGTAGGGCACGAGGTCCTGGAGCAGCTCGAGGACGCGCCGCACCCGCTCGTCGGCGCCGTCGGTCGACTCGAGGAGCTGCGTCACGTCGTACAGCGTCCGCCCGATCATTTTGCGCCTCGGTTGGTCGGTTTGGGCTGGCCCGTCAGCACACCGCGCAGGCCGGCGAACGCCGAAGTGACCTCGATCCGGCCCGGGGCGAGATCGAGCCGGCGCACGTCCGTGGCGTGTCGAACGCCGCGCGCCTTGAGGACAGAGATTCCGCGCTCGAGGTGACCGTCCACCTCCACGTATTTGAGCTGGATGACGTTGTCGGCGGCGAACGAAACGCCGTGGCCCGAGAGCCGGGCGGACCCGAGGAGGTCGGAGATCTCCATGTTCATCGTGAACGTCACGCCCGCGGCCCGGAAGTGCTTGGTCATGGCATAGACGAGCTCCTTGAACCGCCGATCCGAGGGAACGCCCAGGGACATGCTGGTCAAGCTGTCGAGCACGGCGCGGCGCGCGCCCAGCCGCGCCACCTCGTCCCGCGCCTCGGCCAGGAAGCGATCGGTCGACAGCTCGACGGGAGAGACGTAGCGGAAGGTGATGAGCCCGCGCTCTTCGAGTGGCCGGAGGTCCCAGCCGAACACCTGGGCGATTCGCCGGAGCTGGTTCGCCGTCTCCTCGAGCGCGAAGTGCACGCCCGGCTCTCCCTTCGTCGCCCCCTCGAGCAAGAATTGCAGGCCGAGCATTGTCTTGCCGGTCCCTGTGCCGCCCTGGACCACGGTGGCGCTCGCCCGCGGCAAGCCGCCGCCCAGCATGTCGTCGAGCCCCGCGACGCCGGTCGGCGCGCGCTCGTCCAGCCCTTCCGGCTCGGCGAACGAGCCGTCCGGGCCGCGCACGCGCGGGAAGAACGCCAGCCCGTCGCCGGTGATCTCGAAGAAGTGCCCGCCGGTCACGACGTCGGCTCCGCGCAGCTTGAGGACCTCGACCTCGCGGATCGCCCGCAGGTCATCGCGACGGTTGCCGAGCCGGATGATGCCATCGGCGATGGCGAACTCCGAGAAGGTCGCGATCTCGGCGGTCGTATACTCTCCGACCAGCAGGGTCGCGGCGCCCCAGCTGGACAGGTGGACCGCGAGGTCGTAGTTGAAGGTCCGCATCGCCGGGGCGTCGCCCAGCAGATCGCGCAGCGCCTTGAAGCTGTCGATGACCACGAGCGCGGGCTCCCCCTGCTCGACGCGGCCGAGGATCTCGGCGAGCGTCTCGTCGGCGCCCTTGCGTCGCATGACGGAGCCCAGGTCCGCCATGAACACTCGCTTCTCCGCGATCAGGCGCTCGTCGAAGAAGGAGAATTGCTGCATGTAGTTGACGAGCTTCACCGACGGCTCGGACAACGTCGTCAGGTACAGACCCTTCCGTCCCTGGCGCGCCTGATGAAACAGTATCTGCAGCGCCAGGATGGTCTTGCCCGCCCCCGGCTCGCCCGCGATGATGTTGGTCGAGCGAACCGGCAGCCCGCCGCCCAGGATCTCGTCGAAGGCGGCGCTGCCCGTCGACAGGCACGGAAGGATTGGTTTCGCGCCCTTCAATTTGCCTCCTCGGTCCGCCACACGAGCCCGCGGGCGCTCAGCTCCGGTATCTGCTCCAGTCGGCCGATGAAGACCGTCCCGGTCAGCTCCACCAGAAGCCGCCCGATCTCGGCGATCAGCGCGCGGAACGCGATCGGCGTTCGCTCCTCTGGCGGTATCGTTCGGGACGTGTGCGACCAAGCGAGCGGAAGCGTGTAACGGTAGTCGAGCTTCTCGCGAAGGACGACGACGTTCATCAGCTCCGGGCTGTCCGGCGCGGCCCGGGCCGCCGCCCGCCGCACGATCGCGGCGGTCGCGCCGGTGCCCAGCACCTCGGCGATCGCATCCCATACGATCGCGAACAGCGCGGCCGCATCTAGGTCGCCGGCGGCACCGTCGCGGACGTCTGGCGTTTGATTCAAGATGGCCACGCGCATCAGCTCTCTGGGGGGTGCGACGCCAGCTCGACCACGGCGTCGGACAGGCGCTCGATCTCGACCGGCTTGGTCAGGTGCATCTGAAACCCCGCCGCCAGCGAGCGCTGGCGATCGTCGTCGGTCGCGAGCGCGGTCAGCGCGAGCGCGGGAATGCGACCGCTGCCGTCGCCGGCGGCCCGCAATCTCTGGATGAAGGCGTAGCCGTCCTCGCCGGGCATCGCGATGTCACACAGCAACAGCTGGGGTTGGAACTCGACGACGGCGGTCATCGCTTCCGCCGCCGACCTGGCCACCTTCACCTCGGCGCCCATCTCCCGGAGCACCTCGGACAGCGCCTCCTGCGTCGCGAGGTCGTCGTCCACGATCAGTACGCGCAGGTCCTTGATGCGACGGCGGTCGCGCAGGCTGCCCTTCACTGTCGTCGAGACGGCAATCGCCCCCCCACCGTCCGCGATGGCACGCTCGACGCTCATGAGCGGCAGGGTCACCGAGAAGGTGGCGCCTTTCCCGATGCCGGGGCTATCGGCCTGAATCTTCCCGCCGTGTTGCTCGACGAGATGGCGCACGATCGCCAAGCCGAGGCCGAGTCCTCCGTAAAGGCGCGTGTTGGACGTATCCGCCTGGGAGAAGCGATCGAAGACATGCGGCAAGAACGCGGGGTCAATCCCGGCCCCGGTGTCGCTCACCGTGATGCGGGCGGATCCGTTCGCTTTCTCCAGGGTGACGGTGATGTGACCGTGCTCGGAGCTGAACTTGATCGCGTTGGTGAGCAGGTTCGAGACCACCTGCTGGAGCCTCGCGGGATCACCTGCGACCGCGCCGACGGAGCTGTCGAGCACGACCTCCAGCTCCAGCGACTTGCGCTGGACCGGACCGCTGACCCCGTCGAGGGCTGCCTTGATCACCGCGGGCAGATCCACCACCCCCAGCTCCACCTTCAGCTTGCCTGCGACGATGCGCGAGACGTCCATGAGATCGTCGACGAGCTGCATCTGCATCCGGGTGGCGCGTTCGATGACCTCCCCCACCCGTCCCAGCTTCGCGGCATCGACGATCCGGCTGCGGCGGAGCAGCTGAGCTTGCAGCAACAGGCTGGCCAGCGGCGTCCGGAGCTCGTGGCCCAGCACGGCCAGGAACAGATCCTTGGCCCGGTTCGCGCTTTCCGCTTCGCCTCTCGCCTGCTGCGATTCAGCGACCACGTGCTTGAGGGCGTCGATATCGACCAGCGACAGGATGGCGCCGTCGATCTTGTTGTCCGTGTCCTTGTAGGGGCGAATCTGCATGCGATACCAGCGCCCGTCTCGATCCTGGACTTCGGACTCCGTCATGACCATCGTGTCGATGACCTCGGCTATCCGCCTGTCGAGATCGGGGACGCCGACGGTTGCCTTGATGTCATCGAGCGGCCGCCCGACGTCGGCGGGGACGACGTTGAGGATGCTTCTCGCCTTGGGCGTGAAGCGACGGATCCGGCGTTCGCGGTCGAGGATGACGATCGGGATGTCCACGGTGGCAAGCAGGTTCAGCAGGTCGCTGTTGACCTGCGTGACTTCCTGATTGCGGCTCTGGAGCTCGTCGTTGACGGTGGTCAGCTCTTCGTTCGTCGACTGCAGCTCTTCCTTCGCCGTCTCGAGCTCCTCGTTCATGCTCTGGAGCTCCTCGTTCCCCGAGACCAGCTCCTCGTTGGCCGAGCCGAGATCGTCGTTGGTCCGGCCGTGCTCCTCGATCAGAGACTGGAGATATTCCTTCGTCGCCACCAGCTCGTGCTCGAGCCTCGGCAGCCGTCTGTCCTCCGCCGGCGGCCCAGGCCCGCGGTGAATGCTGGACGACGCCTCGAGAGGCTGGTGGCCGTCGCCGGGCGCGACCGCCTCTTCGAACAGCACGACGTAAAGCGGCTCGTGCATCTCCGGATAGCCGGTGAAGGGGAGCACCACGAGGTTGCACGTGCGCGTGAACCCGTCCTGATCGACCTCCACGCCGTTCCGCCTGACCGGTGCCACGTCTTTCTTCGCCTGGGCGACCGCGGTGCG
>DATKFA010000168.1:0-2720 GCA_035511715.1 Candidatus Acidiferrum sp.
CCAGGCGACCTCGATCGCCACGGCGCTCACGCTCGTGCTGGGCGCGATCGCCGGCATCTCGCTGGTCGTCGGTGGCATCGGAATCATGAACATCATGCTGGTCACCGTCACCGAGCGGACCCGCGAGATCGGGATCCGCAAGGCCATTGGCGCGCGGCGCGGCGACATCCTAATCCAGTTTCTGATCGAGGCGATGGTGCTGAGCGGTCTCGGCGGCGCGCTGGGCATCGCGATCGGAGCGCTGCTGGCGCACGTTGCACCGAACGTTCCGTCGATCGCTTCCTCCGGCTTTCCGACCCCCGTGGTTTCGCCGCCCTCGGTGCTGCTGGCCTTTTTCGTCTCGGTCGCCATCGGACTCTTCTTTGGCATCTACCCCGCCAACCGGGCGGCGCGCCTGCACCCAATCGAAGCCCTCAGGTACGAGTGAAGGAGTGATTTCGTGAAGCCATACATCGTCGCGCTGCTCGTGGTCGTCGGAGTGCTTGCCGGTTTCTACGGCGGGTACAGGATGGGTCAGAACAACGTCAGCGCAAGCACCACGCAGAACCAGTCCGCGCGCACCGGGACCGCGGGGTCGGGCTTTGGAAGGGGCGGCGGCTTCGGCGGCGCGTGTCCGAGCCCCGGCGCTCCGTCCCCCTCGCCCGGCAGCAACGCCGTCGCGAGTGGAACGATCACCGACCTCACCTCCTCGTCGCTGACCATCACCATGACCGCGTGTGACGTGAAGGTGAGCTTCGGAAACACCGTGCAGGTCTCCAAGACCGTCACGGGCACGACCTCGGACCTCAGGGACAACATGACCGTCACGATCATCGGGACCCGCCAGGCGGACGGGAGCATCAAGGCGACCGCGATCCAGATCGGCGGGAACCGTATCGGCATCCGCGCCGGCGCCTCGCCTTCGCCCGGCGGCTAGGTCTCGCCTCCGAGCGGCTTCTCGAACCACGCGACGTCCCAGTAGCGGCCGAACTTCCTGCCCTGCTCGGAGAACAGCGCGACGCGCTTGAAGCCGAGCTTCTCGTGCAGTGCGATCGATGCCGGGTTGGGCAGGGCGATGCCCGCGTAGGCGCGGTGCAGGTCCTCACCCTCGATCGCCTTGAACAGCTCGGCGTAGAGCTTGCCTCCGGCTCCTTTGCCGGTGGCGTCGGGTGCCAGGTAGACGCTCGTCTCGACTGAGGTCAGGTAGCCGGGCTTGGGCCGGAGCCGGCTGCTGGAGGCGAAGCCGATCACTGTTTTGCCCTCGGCGGCCACGAGCAAGCGGTGCCTCCCGGCAGCGGCGTAGTGGGTGAACCACTCGCGACGGGCCTCCATGGGCATCGGCTCATCGTCGAACGTGACGTGGGTTTCGACGACGTAATGGTTGTAGATGTCGTTGATCGCCTCGAGGTCGTCATCGGCCCCCGGGCGCACGTTCACCTCAGCATGGATCACGGCCGTCCAGTGTAGAAACCCACGAAATCGGAGAATTGGCGGCATGGATCGGATCGAGCTGCGCGGGATGTCGTTCCAAGGCCGGCACGGCGTGCGTCCCGCCGAACGCGAGCAGCCGCAGGAGTTCGAGGTCGACCTGGAGGTCGAGGCGGACCTGGGCGCCGCCGGCGCGTCCGACCGGCTCGTCGACACGGTCGACTACACACAGCTCCGGGCCGCAGCCAAAGAGGTGATCGAGGGACCGCCGAAAGCCCTGCTGGAGTCGCTTGCGGCCGCGATCGCCCAGCGGGTGCTTGCGCTGCCGCGCGTGGACGCGGTCTCGGTGCGGGTGGTCAAGCACCCGGCGAGCATGCAGCCGATCCTCGGCGCGGCGGTGCGCATTAAAAGGACGCGCGCATGACGATCGCGTACTTCGACTGCTTCTCGGGGATCTCCGGCGACATGACGCTGGGCGCCCTCCTCGACTGCGGCGCCGAGCGGGCAGAGCTGGACGCGGTCGTCGAGGCGCTGCGGTTGGGCGACGAGGTGACGATCGAGGTGAGGCACGAAACGCGCGGTCACGCGGGCGGGACCAGGGTCATCGTCGGCGTCGACGACCGCGTCGAGCGCACGGTGCCCGCGTTGCGCGAGGTCGTCGAGGGGTCGGACGCGCCTCGCGACGTCAAGAAACACGCGCTGGACGCCATCAACCGTCTCGCGCGAGCCGAGGCCGCGGTTCACGGCGTGCCCGAGGACCAGGCGCACCTGCACGAGCTCGGTGGCGCGGACACGCTGGTCGACATCGTCGGCGCGTTCTGGCTGCTCGATGCCCTCGACGTCGGTCGCGTCTACGCGTCGCCCCTGCCGATCTCGCGGCCGGGCCCCGCGACGCTCAAGATCCTCGAGGGCACAGGCGCGGAGCTCAGACCGTCCGACCAAGGCCGCGAGCTGGTCACGCCGACGGGTGCCGCGATCCTCACCACCGCCGCCGCGTTCACGCGGCCGGCGATGTCGCTGCGCCGGGCAGGCTACGGCGTCGGAAGCAACCCATCGCCAGGCAACCTGCTGGCGGTGTGGATCGGAGAAGAGATCGGCACCGACAAGAGCGTGACCCTGATCGAGACCAACCTTGATGACATGGCGCCGAACCTGATCGGCGCGCTGACCGAAGACCTGATGGCCGCCGGCGCGCTCGACGTTGCGGTCGTTTCCGCCCTCATGAAAAAGGGGAGGCCGGGTCACGTGCTCACCGTGATGTCGCCGCCCGAGCTGACCGGGCGGCTCACCGAGCTGCTGCTGCGGCGGAGCAC
>DATKFA010000169.1:0-8529 GCA_035511715.1 Candidatus Acidiferrum sp.
GACGGGAATTCGGTGCCATTGGCGCAAAACGTGCGCAAAAAGCGGCCCGGGCTAGTGCTCTACCACCGCCTCCGCCCGCGGCGCCGCCTCTGCCACCACCGACCGCACGAGCAGCGAGTACTCCTCGACAAGCCGCTGGGCGTGGGCTGGGTCGAGCGTGGACGCGATCACGTAATACTCCGGCCGGTCCGCATCGGGCGCGACCAAAACCCACCCGTCGTCGACGAACACCTTCACCCCATCGGTCAGGTCCACGCGATCGCGGAGGTGGCGCTCCATCATCGTCCGCATCACGCGCCCCTTCACCTCCCACGGGCAGAACTCGACCGCCGTGCGGTGCGTTACCTCCGGCACCTGCGCCCGAAGCGCGCCCAACGAGGTGCCGCTCTTTGCCAGCAGCTCGAGCACTCGCGCCACGGTGAAGATCGCGTCGAACGAGATCGCGAAGTCGGGCCAGCAGTAGCCGCCCGCACCGTCGGATGCGAGGACGGCCTCGGCGTGCTGGGCAGCGCGCAGCACAGCGCCGGGCGTGATCTTGGTCGGCACGAACCTGCTGCCGAGCCGCTCCGCGATCATGGAAAACGCAAGCGACGTCGACGCCGGCCCGAGGACCATGCCCCGTCGTCCGCCCAGAGCCGCCTCGGCCACGACCGCAAAGGCGGTGTCGTGCTCGAGCACCGTTCCGGTCTCATCCACAAGGAAGCACCGCTCCCCCGGGGTGTCGATGAAGACCCCTAGCTTCGCCTTCACGGCAGCCGTGATCACCCCGATCTCCTGCAGATGGGCGCGAAACGTCGCGTCGTCTTGCTCCATCACGACCTCGGCCGGCGCCGCGTTCAGCGGGATCACGGTGCAGTTGAGCTCGCGCAGTATCTCCGGCAGCACCATCGCGGCCGCGCCGTTGTTGTAATCGATCACGACCTTGAACGCCGCGCCGCGCACTGCCTCAACGTCGAGCTTGGCGAGCGTGTCCTCGAGGTAGCGGTCCGTCTGCCCATCGCGTCGTGTGATGCGTCCCATCTCGTAGTGGGAGACGCGCCGGATGTCCTCGCGGAAGAACAGCCCCTCCAGCTTGCGCTCGTTCCGCTTGTCGATGTCGAGCCCCAGATCGTCGAAGATCCGGATGTCTGCCGACCGGGGATCAACCGGTGACGTCTGCACCGCGACCGCCGACATGTGGTTGTGCCGCGCCCAGTAGCGGCAGACCGGTGCGGGCAGAACCGACAGATCGATGACGTGCGTGCCCGACGAGATCATCCCCGACATCAGCGCGCGCCCGATCATTCGCGCCGACCGTGTGTTGTCACGGGAAAACGCGATCTCGGTCCCTTTCGGAGTCAACGCCCCGATGGCGGCACCGAGGCGCGATGCGAACTCGGGCGTGATCTCGATGTTGATCAGCCCGTTCAGGCCATACGAGCTGAACAGGCCGCGCTTCCATGACCCCGCCCAGATGATCGATTCATGCACGACCGCGCCAGGCTCGACCTCCTTGTTCGGCCAGATGCGGACGTTGGCGTTGACCGTCGAGCCCGAGCCGATGGTCACGTCGCTGCCGATGACGCTCCCCTCTTCAAGAAGGCATCCGTTCTTCACGGTCACGCCGCGGCACACCACCGAGCCGCGGAGACGCGAGTTGAGCCCGATGTAGCTGTGGTCCCAGATGATCGAGTTGGAGATCTTCACTCCGGTATCGACGGTCGTGTACGCGCCGATCACGGCCGGCCCGTTGATCCACGCGCCGGCCCGTACCTTGGCGCCCGCACCGATCAGCGCCGGAGCGTCGACGCGGGCGCCGGGGTCGATCTCCGCATCGGGGTGAATCCACAGCGACTCGCCTGCACGTTCGCCTGGGAGCTGGACCTTGACCTTGCCTTCCAGGCAGTCGAAGTTGGCTTTGGCGTAGGCGGAGTGACTGCCCACATCCTCCCAGTACCCGTCGGCGACCCAGCCGAATACACGCTCTCCTTCCTTCAGGAGCTTCGGGAAAACATCGCCGGACCAGTCGGTGACCTCGCCGGGCCGGAAGAAATCGAAGACGGCGGGGTCGAGGATGTAGATGCCCGTGTTGGCGAGGTCCGAGATCACCTCGCCCCAGCTCGGCTTCTCGATGAACCTCTGCACCGCGCCACCCTGGTCGACGACCACGACGCCGTACTCGAGAGGGTTGGGTACGGGCTTGAGAACGATGGTCGCGATGGCCTTGCGCTCGCGGTGGAATCGGGCTGCGGCGCCAAGGTCGATGTCGGTGAGTGAGTCGCCCGAGATGACGACGAATGCCTCGTTGAGCTGTTGTCGCGCGAGCATCACCGACCCCGCCGTGCCGAGCGGTGAATCCTCGACTGAATACGTCAGCGCGACGCCCTGGTCCGAACCGTCGCCGAAGTAGTTGCGGATCGACGCGCCCATGTACTGCACCGTGGCCACCACGTCGCGCAGCTGATGGCGGCGCAGGTGGAGAAGGATGTGCTCCATGATCGGCCGGCCGGCGACCGGCACCAGCGGCTTGGGCATGGTGCTGGTGAGCGGCCGAAGCCGCGACCCCTCACCGCCGGCCATCACAACCGCCTTCATATCCCCTTCCTCACTACGATCTTATTCGCGTGCGGGAAGAACTCAATCAACTCGCTTACGACTTGCTCTGGACGTGGCAGCCGCGAATCGAGGCTTTTTTCCGCGTCCTCGACCCCGAGCTGTGGGAGTCGACCCGCGAAAACCCGGTCATCGTGCTCCAGCAGCTCGGTGACGATGGTGTCGAGCGCGCGTTTGGGCGTGAAGAGGTGCAGCGCGCGTTCGAGGGCGCACAGGCCGCGTATCGCGACTACTACGACCGGCACCCTCGCTTCATGGACGCCAATGCGCCGCTCGCCGTCGCGTACTTTTCGCTCGAGTTCGGGCTCGCGGAGAGCCTGCCGATCTACTCCGGCGGCCTGGGGGTGCTCGCCGGCGACCACCTGAAGGCGACGAGCGACCTCGGCCTGCCTCTCGTCGCGGTCGGGTTGCTGTACAGGCAGGGCTTCGGCCGGCAGGACATCGATTCGAGCGGCCGCCAGTTCGAGGTCTACGCCGAGAACCGCGGCTCCGAGCTGCCGGTGCGCAAGGTGGAAGGCGTCCAGGTCGAGGCGCCGATCGGGACCCGCAGCGTGAAGATCGCGGTCTGGCGGGCCCAGGTCGGGCGCGTGCCGCTGTTCCTGCTCGACACCGACCTCGAGGCCAACCCGCCCGACCTCCGCAACATCACGGACCGCCTGTATGTGCCCGAGCCCGACCGCCGCCTGCGCCAGGAGATCGTGCTTGGCATCGGCGGCGTTCGCGCCTTGCGGGCCCTCGGCATCGATTCAGGCGTCTTTCATCTCAACGAGGGCCACAGCTTCCTCTGCGCCATCGAGAGAATCCGCGAGCTTCGCGCCTCGCGGCAGATGACGCTCGAGGAGGCCAGGCTCGTCGCCCGCGCCGGCATCGTGTTCACGACCCACACACCGATCGCGGCCGGCAGCGACTACTTCGACGCCGGTCTGGTGTGGGATCTGCTCGGACCCTACCTGAGCCAGGTCGGCATCTCGTTCGACCGGTTCATGGACCTTGGCCGGCAGCGACCCGGCGATCCGCGCGAGCGACTGTGCACCACCTACGCCGCGCTGCGCCTCGCGGACCAATCGGTCGGGGTGAGCCGGCTGCATGGGGCGGTGTCGCGCAGGTTGTGGAAGGACGCGTGGCGCGGCCTGCCCGAGGCGCAGGTCCCGATCGGTTCGGTGACGAACGGCGTGCACATGCCGACGTGGGTTGCGCCCGAGGTCGCGGGGCTGCTGGCGCGGTACGTCGGGCCAGACTGGTGGGACCTCGATCCCGCCGACGGCCGCTGGCACGCCGTGTCCGAGATTCCGGCGGGCGAGCTGTGGTCGATCCACTGCGAGCTGAAGAGAGCTCTGCTCGCCTTTGCCGGCGAGCGAGCAGAGACCCCGCACGAGCTCGACGTCAACGCGTTGACGGTAGGTTTCGGCCGGCGCTTCGCGCCGTACAAGCGCGCCAGCCTCCTCCTCAAAGACCGGACGAGACTTTCGCGGCTTCTTCGCAGCACGCGACGACCGGTGCAGATCCTGTTCGCGGGCAAGTCTCATCCGGCCGACCAGCCGGGAAAGGAGATCGTCGCCGGCATCGTTGCGCTGGCGCGTGAAGAACCGCGCGTGATGTTTCTCAAGGACTACGACATCGAGCTCGCGCGTCACCTGGTGCACGGTGCAGACGTGTGGCTCAACAACCCGCGCCGCTTTCTCGAGGCCAGCGGCACCAGCGGCATGAAGGCGGGCGCAAACGGGGCCCTCAACGTCAGCGGGCTCGACGGCTGGTGGGATGAGGCATACCGGCCCGAGCTCGGTTGGGCCATCCCCTCGGCCGCGACGCTGGACCGGCCGGAGGTCGACGATCTCGCCGAGGCCGAGGGACTGTTTCGATTGCTCGAGCGCGAGGTCGTGCCTGCTTACTACGACCGTGATGAGTCGGGCGTGCCGCGGCGCTGGGTGGAGATGATGAAAGCCTCGATCCGCAACGTGGTGACGCAGTTCTCGGCGCGGCGGATGGTCATCGACTACTTCAACACCGCCTACGCGCCCGGCGCGAGGCGGGTCGAGCAGCTTCGCCTGCTGCCGGACTGGGGCGGGTGAGCCGGATGGTCCGGACCAACTGAAGTTTTCGAGCGCCTAGACCCCGGATGGTCCGGACGATCCGAGATTCAGGCGGCGCCGGCTATTCCCCGACTGGGGCGGGTGACGCCGGGACCTCGGCCGCGTTCGTGACGCCGTGGTGCTCGCGGTGGCTTGCGATCCCCGCCAGGTAGAGCTGCACGTACTTTTGCGCCGAGCGTGACCACGACACGTCCTCTTTCATCGCGTGCTGGACCAGCCACGCCCACACAGTGGGGTGGCGGAAGTTCTCCGCGGCGCGCACCACCGCGGCGAAGAACTGCCACGAGTCGTAGGGACCGAAGCGGAATCCGTTGCCGGTGTGGGCCACCGGGTCGTAGTCCCGAATCGTGTCGGCCAGTCCGCCCGTCGCCCGCACGACTGGGATCGTTCCATAGCGCAGAGCGATGAGCTGCGCGAGGCCGCCAGGCTCGAACCGAGAAGGCATCCAGAGCATGTCAGCGCCGGCGTAGATCCGCTGCGCAAGCGCCGCGTCGAACCCGATCGCGACCGCGATCTGGTGCGGCTTCTCCGACGCCCAACGGCGGAACACATCCTCGTAGCGCCGGTCGCCAGTGCCGATGACAACGATCTGCAGGCCAAGCTCGACCAGCTCCGGCAGCGCTTGCTCGATGAGGTCGAAACCCTTCACGTCGTAGAAGCGCGAGACGATCGCGCAGAGCGGCTTGTTGACGTCCTCCAGGCCCAGCTCCTGGCGCAGCGCCGCGCGGCACAGCGCTTTGTTCTGCGGCGCGTCGGCGGAGTAGTGCTGGGGAATGTTGGGGTCGCGCTGCGGGTCGAAGATCTCGTAGTCGATCCCGTTGAGGATTCCATGCAGCTTGTGGGTGTTGCGGCGCAGCAGCTCGTCGAGGCCTTCGCCGAATTCCGGCGTCTGGATCTCCTTCGCGTACCGCTCGCTGACGGTGTTGACCACGTCGGCGAAATGGATTCCGCGGCCGAGCACGTTGACGACGTTGTCCAGGCCGGGGATGCCGAGCTTGATCAAACCCCACTCCTGGAGCCCCGCGAGCATCAGGGCGCCGAACCCGAACACGCCTTGCGCCGAAAGGTTGTGGATGGTCAGGGCGGTCGCGATGTCCTGATAGCGGCCCGAGTCGTAGACGCGGTCGAGCAGGTTCTGGATCAGCGCGCCCCACCAGTCATGCACGTGGATGACGTCGGGGAAGAAGTCGAGAGCCGGGATCATCTCCATGACCGCGCGGCAGAAGTACACCGACCGGGCGTCGTCATCGCCGAACCCGAACATGCCGTCGCGGTCATAGAGCGGCGGGCAGTCGATGAAGTAGACGGGCAGCTCGCCGAGGCGCGCCTCGAAGACGGTCGCCGGCAGGATCTCCGTGCCGAGCGGCACCTGGACGTCCGACGCGACCGGCCGCAGCCCGTAACGGTCGATGTCGACCTGGCGGTAGCGCGGCAAGACGACGCGGACGTCGTGGCCGAGGCGCCTCAGCTCCTTGGAGAGCGCTGCCGCGACGTCGGCCACGCCGCCGAGCTTGGCGAACGGCGCCAGCTCCGCAGTTGCAACCAGCACCTTCAGGTGCTCGGCCTGCGCGACCTCGACAGACTGGGACTGCCCGGGGACGCGGATGCCAAGCGCACCGGACGGAGGCACGACCTCGATGTCCCGGCCCTCGCGGCTGACGACGAGAGCCATCTCGAACGCGTCTCCCGGGTGCTTCGAAACCTGACGAAACGGAACGGCCACGAAGAACGGATCCTCGATGGTCCAGGTCGCGTCCACCGCGCCTCGCGTGTGTGGTTCGAGCACGTGCGCGACGCTGACCGTGCTGCCCTTTCCACGAGGCGTGATGCGAACGACGTACGCGGGATCGAAACCGATATCGACCATTGCGGACCGCGGCAGTGGAAGGTCGATGTCTCCATCGCCGTCCTCCGCGGGCGGACCTGCGATGTAGAGCCAGAACTCCGTGTTCTGCTGCTCGAGCTCATGCGCAGAACGAGGCGAGTCGATCCGAAGATAGAGGCGTTCGTCGTCGCTGCCGTAGAGCACCCGCTCGACGACGCCGGCGGGGCGGTGGAGGGCGCCGAATCCAGAGCCGACCAGAAAGTAACCCGCCTGGCTCCACGACGAGTCGTTCCGTGAGTGCGGGCTGATTTTCGCGCCCGGAACGCCGCGTTCGGGCGCGGGCGCACGCTTGATGATGGGCTGGAAAAGTCGCGCGGGTGCGCGGGCACCCATGAGCTTGTAAACGTTGCGGAGGTGAAGGCGGAACTGGTTGTCCCAGATCGGGTCCATGCCCGAGTCGTGCTTGCGGCTGAACCACCAGAACCAGTCGCTCCCCTCGGTGATCAGGATCTCGCGCCACGCCAGCGCCGCCTGCTGCGAATCCTTGGGACGCTGCTGCGACTGCGCGTCGAGCCAATCGCGGGTTTCAGCAAGCAGATCCCACGCGATGTTGTGCTCCGGGTCGCCGATCCAGGTGTCAAGGCTCGCGCCGATCCAGCTGCCCGTATGCAGGTGGTGAAGCTGATGCTGCGGCGGGTGCTCGGCGACGAAATCCGTGACGGTCGTCGTGATGACGTCGGCGCTGTTCTCCAGCTCCGTGTACAGCGCGTTGAGGAAGTCGTGACCGTCTCGCGGGTAGAACTCCCACGCGTTCTCGCCGTCAAGGGCGATCACCGCGAGGAAGTCGCGGTCGCCCTGGATCTCCTGGATGCGCCGCAGCCGGCCCAGCAGGTCGCGGGCCGCCTCGTTGGATGAGATCCGCTGGTAGTCGAAGCCGATCAAGTTGGACAGCTGCGAATCGCGGAAGACCATCGCCACCGAGCCGCCTTCACGCGCGACGCGCTTCGGCTGGTAGAGGTGATCCTCGCGGTTGAACTGGCCTTCGAGCGAGCGTGCCAGCACCTCCTCGTCGCTGATCATCCAGTCGAGCCCAGCCTTCTCGGCGAGACCGATGACCGATTCACCGACCGCCATCTCGGACGGCCACATCGCCTTCGGTCGCCGCCCGAGCATGCGCTCGAACAGGCTCATGCCAAGCTCGATCTGACGCTCGGCGTCCTCGCGATGCGAGAAGTGGCGCTCGGGCAGCTGAATCTGCGGGTTGGCGCTGCGCGCGGAGTCGACGTGGCAGATCAGCGGAAGGATCGGGTGGTAGTACGGCGAGAACGTGAGCTCGGCCTGGCCGCGGTCGGCCAGCTCGCGGTACTTGGGGATGACGCTGCGGATGCGTTCCAGCTGCGCGGCGAACAGGATGGTCTTGTCTTCCTCGCCGAAGTCGCGGTCCTTGCGCTTGAGCTCCGCCAGCCCGGGGTCCTGCTCCACCCAAACGGGGTCGCACCACGCGAGGTTGAACCAGACCTGCAGGTCGCGGATGTCGGCTGTGGTGAACTGAGCGTCCAGCGTCCGCGACGCCAGCTCGAGGTAGCGAGACGACTGCTGGACGCGCAGCGCGCGCGGCGATTCGCGCATCCAGCGCAAGACGAACTCGCGCTCCTCCTGCGAAAGGTCGGTGGCCGGCCGCTGGCTAAGGTTCAAGAAGAGGTCGATCGAATCCTCCTTGCCGTAGTCCTCGATCTGCGCGAGCAGCGAAGGCACGAGGTTGAACGTGGCTCGCACCTTCGGATAGGCATCGAGCAAGGCCGGCATCTTGTAGTAGTCCTTGGCCGAACGCAGGCGGACCCACGGCAGCAGATATGTGCTGGTCAGATCGTCCTTGTAGTACGGCTGATGCATGTGCCATATGAAGGCGACGTGGAGTGGCTTCACTTCTCCTCCAATGATCGCAGTGTGCCTGCCACCCGCCGCGGGCCTGGCGTCCGCTCGCCCGGCCGCTTGACCGCCTGCCTCTGCACCGCGAACTCG